>NZ_JBHXKA010000073.1:0-39675 GCF_042722885.1 Streptomyces sp. NPDC058401 | reverse complement strand
GCCCCGGGCCGATGGCCCGGGGCGCCCCTCTGTGTCGTATCGGTTCTGCGCGTCTCGGTTTCCTCGCGGACCCCGTCTCAGATCCTGACCTGTACGGCGCGGCTGAGGCGGTCGTGCAGTCCGCGGCCGTCGCGGTCCCAGACGAGGGCCGGGATCAGCAGGGCGAGCAGTGCGGTGCGGACCACCACGCGGCCGAATCCGAGCGGGCCGCCATCCTGTGAGACGACCCGGAGGCCCAGGATCCGCTTCCCGGGGGTAAAGCCCACGGTGCCGACCGTCAGGATCACCAGGGCGACGAAGACCGCCAGCGTCCAGTTCCCCGAACCGTTCCAGTCGCGGCCGGTGATCAGGCCGTACGCGATGAGCTGGCAGCCCAGCCAGTCGATGGCCACGGCGCCGAGCCGGCGGCCGAAACGGGCCACCGAGCCGGGCCCCTGCTGCGGCAGGCCGAGCTGTTTGCCGGGGTACCCGAAGTCGGCACCCATCTCCTCGGCGGCCTCGCGGGGGCCGGAGAGCCAGGATCCGATTGCTTGCCTCTTGTCCACCCGAACACGGTACCTGTGCCGCTCGACGCCGTTCCGGCGGGACCCTGGTTAACTTGTGCGAAACAAATGGGTCATGCTTGAGAAACCCCGTCTGCTTATGGTCGGGTCAGCGTGCGGCACCGCACTGACGCACCACTAGCTATAAAACCCGCCCCTGCCCCGGGGCCGGGAGTAGGAGGAGTTGGATGTTCAAGAACGCCGACGAAGTGACGCAGTACATCCAGGAGAACGACGTCAAGTTCGTTGACGTCCGCTTCTGCGACCTGCCTGGTGTGATGCAGCACTTCACCATTCCGGGGCGGGCGTTCGACCCGAACGAGGAGCTGGCCTTCGACGGCTCCTCGATCCGCGGCTTCCAGGCGATCCACGAGTCCGACATGGCGCTGCGCGCCGACATCACCACCGCGCGCCTGGACCCGTTCCGCAAGGACAAGACGCTCAACATCAACTTCTTCATCCACGACCCGATCACGGGCGAGGCCTACTCGCGCGACCCGCGCAACATCGCGAAGAAGGCCGAGGCGTACCTCGCCTCCACCGGCATCGCCGACACCGCGTTCTTCGGCCCCGAGGCCGAGTTCTACGTGTTCGACAGCGTGCGCTTCGCGACCTCCGCGAACGAGGGCTTCTACCACATCGACTCCGAGGCCGGCGCCTGGAACACGGGCTCCGAGGAGAACAACCGTGGCTACAAGGTCCGCTACAAGGGTGGTTACTTCCCCGTAGCCCCGGTCGACCACTTCGCCGACCTGCGCGCCGAGATCTCCCTCGAACTGGACGCCCAGGGCCTCCAGGTCGAGCGTCAGCACCACGAGGTCGGCACCGGCGGCCAGGCCGAGATCAACTACAAGTTCAACACGCTGCTCGCCGCGGCCGACGACCTGATGCTCTTCAAGTACGTCGTGAAGAACGTCGCCTGGCGCAACGGCAAGACCGCGACCTTCATGCCGAAGCCGATCTTCGGCGACAACGGCTCGGGCATGCACGTGCACCAGTCGCTGTGGGCGAACGGCGACCCGCTGTTCTACGACGAGACCGGCTACGCGGGCCTGTCGGACATGGCGCGCTACTACATCGGCGGCATCCTCAAGCACGCCCCGTCGCTGCTGGCGTTCACCAACCCGACGGTGAACTCCTACCACCGCCTGGTCCCGGGCTTCGAGGCGCCGATCAACATGGTGTACTCGCAGCGCAACCGCTCCGCCGCGATGCGCATCCCGATCACGGGCTCGAACCCGAAGGCCAAGCGCGTCGAGTTCCGCGCCCCGGACCCGTCCTCGAACCCGTACCTGGCGTTCTCGGCCCTCCTGCTGGCCGGCCTCGACGGCATCAAGAACAAGATCGAGCCGATGGAGCCGATCGACAAGGACCTCTACGAGCTCTCCCCGGACGAGCACGCGAGCGTCCCGCAGGTCCCGACCAGCCTCGAGGACGTCCTCAAGGCCCTGGAGGAGGACCACGAGTACCTCCTGGCCGGCGGTGTCTTCACCCCCGACCTCATCGAGACCTGGATCGACTACAAGCGCACCCACGAGATCGCCCCGATCGCACTGCGCCCGCACCCGCACGAGTTCGAGCTCTACTTCGACCTCTAAGCCGTGCCGTGGTCGTGCTGACGCACTGATCGAACGAAGCCCCGCCCCCTTCTCCGAGAGGGGGGCGGGGCTTCTGCGTTGCGGCGGCGCGGCGCTAGCTTCGGGGGATGGACGACACGTGGAAGACCATCGGCGCCCTCGTGGCGCGGTTCGACGCGCATGACCGGGAGCGCGGGGTGGGGCGCGAGGAGAGCGTGACGCTGCAGATCCTGAAGATCGGGGAGGAGTTCGGGGAGGCCGCGCAGGCCGTGATCGGGGCCAGGGGGACCAATCCGCGGAAGGGCGACTCGCACACCTGGGCCGATGTGGAGGCGGAGGTCGCCGACGTCATCGTCACGGCGATGGTCGCGCTGGCCCGGATGCGGCCCGACGCCCCCGCCTTCTTCGCGGAACACCTGCGGGAGAAGTCCGCGCGGTTCCTCTGACGGGCGACGGGCCACGGGCGACGGGGGGCGACGGGTGCGGGCGGCCGGCATGCGCGCCCGGTCGGCCTGCTCGCTCAGCGCATCAGCGGCATGGCGCCCGTGAGGTCGCGCAGGCAGCGGATCGCGAGTTCCGCGGGGGAACCGGGGCCCGAGGGCGGGGCGTCCGTGGTGGACCAGAGTTCCAGGGCGATGCGGATCGCGTCCGTGGCCGCCGCCGCGAGGAGGCGGACGGCGAGGGGTTCGGCGTCCGGGCCGGCGAGCCGGGCCACGACCGGGACCAGGCGCTCCTCGGAGTCCTGGTTGACCCGGTACCAGACGGCCCGCAGCGCCTCGTCGCCCGTGGCGGCGCGCAGCAGGCCGCGGGTGACCTCCAGGCCCTCGTCGAGCGCCTGGGGGTCCGTGAGGGAGCGGGTGACGGCACGCTCCAGGGCCTCGGTGAGCGGGGTGCCGGGGTCCTCCTCGGCGAGCAGCGCGCGCCAGGCGTCGCCGCCGCCCGCGAGCAGCGGGGCGACGGCCTCCTGCTTGTTGCGGAAGTAGCGGTAGAACGTGCGCAGCGCCACCCCCGCGCGGTGGGCGATGTCCTCGGCGGTGGTGCCGTCGGGGCCGTGCTCGGCGAAGAGTGCGCAGGCGGCGCGGGCGATGTCGAGCTGGGTGGCCGCCTTGCGGCGCTCGTTCAGCGACTGGGCTCCGGGGCCGGCCTGGGGCGCGTACGGACGAGGGGATCTCACCGGGGAAGGATACCTCGGCACCGCCAGTGGAATGCACGTTTTGACAGTCTGGCAAAACGTGTCATCGCGGGAGTACGCTCCTCCCCATGAACCGTTACGAAGGACGTCGCGTCCTCATCACCGGCGGCGGCTCCGGCATCGGCCAGGCCACCGTCCACCGCATCCTCTCCGAGGGCGGCCGGGTCCACACCGTGGACGTCAGCGAAGCCGGCCTCAAGGCCACCACCGACCAGGCGGCCGCCGACGGCCGCGCGGACCGCCTCACCACCGCGGTCCTCGACATATCCGACGAGGCCGCCGTCAAGGCGGGCGTGGCCGCCGCGGTCGACGCCCTCGGCGGCATCGACGTGCTCGTCAACGCCGCGGGCATCCTGCGCTCCGCGCACACCCACCAGACCACGCTCGAATTCTGGAACAAGATCATCGCGGTGAACCTGACCGGTACCTTCCTGGTCATCCGCGAGTCGCTGCCGGCGCTGCTGGCGGGCGACCAGCCGGTCGTCGTCAACTTCAGCTCCACCTCGGCGTCCTTCGCCCACCCGTACATGTCCGCCTACGCGGCCAGCAAGGGCGGCATCCAGTCGATGACCCACGCGCTCGCCGCCGAGTACAGCAAGCAGGGGCTGCGCTTCGTCGCGGTCGCGCCCGGCTCCATCGAGAGCGGCATGACCACCGGCAACGGCCCCGGCCTGCCCGAGGACACCGACTGGAGCCTGTTCGCCAAGCTGGCTCCGGCCCTCGGCCAGGGCTTCGCCGGCCCGCAGACGGTCGCCGGCGTCGTCGCCATGCTGGGCTCCGAGGACGGTGCCTTCATCACCGGCACGGAGATCCGCATCGACGGCGGCACGCACGCCTGAGGCGGCGCGGGGGCGTCAGTCCCTGAAGCGGTCCCACAGCCGGGGGAAGCGCTCCGCGAGCACGGCTTCGTTCTCGAAGTCCAGCGCGGCGCCCTCCGGCTCGGCCGGCTGCAGCGGGATCCCCAGATCCGGCGCCACCGAGCCGGTCAGCTGCTCGTACGCCTCGTCCGCCGCGTACCCCAGCTCCTCGCCGTCCCCGTCGATCTCCTCGTCGAACTCGTCGAGGAGCTCCGCGAGCTGGTCGGGATCGTGGACCCCGCCCTCGAAGACCTCCCGGCCCTGGCCGATCAGCCAGCACCGGAAGTAGTCGAACGCGTCGTCGCTCGCCCCGTCGAGCAGCACCCACGCCGCGCCCCACAGGTCCCAGGTGTACGCCCGGTTGTACCGCGACTCGAAGTGCCGCGCGAAGTCCAGTACGGAGTCCGGGTCGAGCTGTGCCAGCCGCTCGACGAGCAGCTCGGCGTGTTCCTCGGGGTCGCCCTCGGCGGCCTCGCGGGTACGGTCGACCATCTCCCAGAACTCCGTCTCGTCCATCACCGCTCAAGCATCACGGGTACACCCCCTCGCCGCCACCGCGCGTGCCGCGAAAGGCCGGTGGCGGCCCCCCAACCGGCCCCATACTCGGATCCGGACCGTGGGCGTCGACTGGGGGAGGACCGGATGCGGGGGGAAGTACTGGAGGGCCGGTACCGGCTCGAGGACCGAATCGGCGGCGGGGGCATGGGCGAGGTGTGGAGCGCCTGGGACGAGCGGATGCGGCGCCGGGTCGCCGCCAAACTGGTCTCCGCCGTCCCGGTGCTGTCCGGCATGGACGCCGAGGAGATCGAGAGCCGCTTCCTCGCCGAGGTCCGCTCGGCCGGCAACCTCCCCCACCGGCACACCGTGACCGTCCACGACTGCGGGGAGGCGGAGATCGGCGGCCGCCGCATCCTCTACATGGTCATGGAACGCCTGGACGGCCGTACTCTCCACGAGGCCTTCCGGGAATCGGGCCGCATCCCCTGGTACGTGCTCGTCGACTGGGCCGGACAGGTAGCCGCCGCCCTGGCCGCCGCGCACGAGCGGGGCGTGGTCCACCGGGACATCAAACCGTCCAACGTGATCCTCACCGCCGACGGGGTCATCAAGGTCCTCGACTTCGGCATCGCCAAGTTCCTGGGAGAGACCCTCCACCGCGCGGGACGCACGGTCACCGGTGCCACCCTGGGCACCCCCGAGTACATGTCCCCCGAGCAGGCCCGCGGCGAGCCCGACATCGACCAGCGCAGCGACCTCTACTCCCTGGGCTGCCTCATGTACCACGGCCTGGCCGGGGAGCCCCCGTTCCGGGCCGACAGCCCGCTGGCCGTCCTGCACCGGCAGATCTCCGAGACCCCCGCCGCCCTCGCTCCGCGGGTGCGCGGACTGCCCGAGGAGCTGGACGTCCTGATCGCCGGGCTCCTGAGCAAGTCCCCCGGGGACCGGCCCGAGAGCGCCGCCAGGGTGCTCCGCGAACTCCGCCTCATCCCGGGCGCCGCGGGCAAGCAGCACTTCAGCTGGTCCGACGAGGGCCGGCAGGCGGTGGCGCTGATGGACGAGGCCCGCGTCGTGGCCGCGGCGGTGCGCCGGGATGCGGTCGCGAAGGCGGAGGGGCTGCTCAAGGAGGTGGCGGCCAAGACCGCCGAACTGGAACGGCGGGCGGCGGCGCTGGTCGACGAGGCCAGGGCCGAGGCGGCCGGGATCCGCGCCGGGCTCGCCGCGGTCGAGGACCGCCGCCGCAAGGCGGCGGACCACCTCGCGCGCCTCGGGGAGCTGCTCGCCGACCACCGGGCGGACTCCCTCCGGGAGTACGGCTCCGCGACGCCGAAAGGCGGCCCGCCCCCACAGGGACGGACCGCCTCACGGTCGGATCGCGCGTGACGCCTTACAGGCCGTAGCGCTCCCGGGCCTCCTTGATGGAGGACGCCGGGACCTCGCCGCGGCGGGCGAGCTGGGCCAGCGCGGCCACCACGATCGACTGGGCGTCGACACCGAAGTGGCGGCGGGCGCCCTCACGGGTGTCGGAGAGGCCGAAGCCGTCCGTGCCCAGCGAGGTGTAGTCCTGCTCGACCCACTGGCTGATCTGGTCCGGGACCTGACGCATCCAGTCGGAGACGGCGAGCACCGGGCTGGTGACGCCCTCCAGGGCGCGGGTGACGAACGGGGTGCGCATCTCGCCACGGAGCAGCGCCTCGTCGCAGTCCAGCGCGTCGCGGCGCAGCTCGCCCCAGGAGGTGGCGGACCATACGTCGGCGGCCACGTTCCAGTCGGCGGCGAGCAGCTTCTGCGCGTCGAGGGCCCAGTGGATGGCCGTACCGGAGGCCATCAGCTGGATCTTCGGGGCGTCGGCGGCCGGAGCCGCCTCCGCCAGGTCCGCCGCCGTGTTGAAGCGGTAGAGGCCCTTGAGGATGCCCTCTTCCACGCCCTCCGGCATGGCCGGCTGGACCTTCGGCTCGTTGTAGACCGTCAGGTAGTAGAAGACGTCTTCCGGCTTCTCGCCGTACATCCGGCGCAGACCGTCCTTGACGATCACCGCGATCTCGAACGCGAAGGCCGGGTCGTAGTTGAGCGACGCCGGGTTCGTGGACGCGATCAGGTGCGAGTGGCCGTCCGCGTGCTGGAGGCCCTCACCCGTCAGGGTGGTGCGGCCGGCGGTGGCGCCGACGATGAAGCCCTTGCCGAGCTGGTCGGCGAGCTGCCACATCTGGTCGGCGGTGCGCTGCCAGCCGAACATCGAGTAGAAGATGTAGAACGGGATCATCGGCTCGCCGTGCGTCGCGTACGACGTGCAGGCGGCGATGAAGTCGGCCATGGCGCCGGCCTCGGTGATCCCCTCGTTGAGGATCTGGCCGTCCTTGGCTTCCTTGTAGTACATGAGCTGGTCGCGGTCGACCGGCTCGTACGTCTGGCCCAGCGGCGAGTAGATGCCGGCGGACGGGAAGAGGGACTCCATACCGAAGGTGCGGGCCTCGTCCGGGACGATCGGAACCCAGCGCTTGCCGGTCTCCTTGTCCCGCATCAGGTCCTTGACGAGCCGGACGAAGGCCATGGTGGTGGCCATCTCCTGCTTGCCGGAGCCCTTGAGCAGCGGGGCGAAGGAACGGTCCGCCGGAGCCGGCAGGGCCACGTGCTTGACCTTGCGGGCCGGGGCCGGGCCGCCGAGCGCCGCGCGGCGCTCGTTCAGGTACTGGACCTCGGGGCTGTTCGCGCCCGGGTGGCCGTACGGGACCTGGCCGTCGGCGAAGGCGCTGTCCGGGATCGGGAGGCCAAGGAGGTCGCGCATGTCCTTGAACTCGTCGATCGTCAGCTTCTTCATCTGGTGGTTCGCGTTCTTCGACTCGAACCCGGCGCCCAGCGTGTAGCCCTTGACCGTCTGCGCGAGGATGACCGTCGGAGCACCCTTGTGCTCCAGCGCGGCCTTGTACGCGGCGTACACCTTGCGGGGCTCGTGGCCGCCGCGGGAGGTGTGGAAGCACTCGGCGATCTTCGCGTCGGAGAGCACACCGGCCAGCTGCACGAGCTCGGCGTTGGCGCCGAAGAAGTGCTGGCGGATGTAGGCCACGTCGCGGGTCGCGTACGTCTGGAACTGCGCGTCGGGTACCTCGCGCAGGCGGCGCACCAGGGCGCCCGTGGTGTCGAGCTGGAACAGCTCGTCCCAGGCGGAGCCCCACAGCGACTTGATGACGTTCCAGCCGGCGCCGCGGAACTGGGCTTCCAGCTCCTGCACGACGCGGAAGTTCGCGCGGACCGGACCGTCGAGGCGCTGCAGGTTGCAGTTGATGACGAAGGTCAGGTTGTCGAGCTGCTCGCGGGAGGCCAGGGCCAGGGCGGCGGTCGACTCGGGCTCGTCCATCTCGCCGTCGCCCAGGAAGGCCCAGACGTGCGAGTTGGCGGTGTCCTTGATGCTCCGGTTCTGCAGGTAGCGGTTGAAGCGCGCCTGGTAGATCGCGGAGAGCGGGCCGAGGCCCATGGAGACCGTCGGGAACTCCCACAGCCACGGCAGGCGCCGCGGGTGGGGGTAGGACGGCAGGCCGTTGCCGCCGGACTCCTGGCGGAACTTGTCGAGCTGCTGCTCGGAGATCCGGCCGTCGAGGAAGGCGCGGGCGTAGATGCCGGGGGAGGCGTGGCCCTGGATGTAGAGCTGGTCGCCCGATCCGTCGGCCTCCTTCCCGCGGAAGAAGTGCTGGAAGCCGGTCTCGTACAGCCACGCGGCGGAGGCGAAGGTGGCGATGTGGCCGCCGACGCCGTACTTGGAGCCGCGGGTCACCATGGCGGCCGCGTTCCAGCGGTTCCAGGCGGTGATCCGGGCTTCCATCGCCTCGTCACCGGGGAACTCCGGCTCCGCGGCGGTGGGGATGGTGTTGACGTAATCCGTCTCAAGGAGCTTCGGCAGCGCGAGGCCGGCGGCCTCGGCGTGCTGAAGGGTGCGACGGAGCAGGTATTCGGCGCGGCGCGTACCGGCGGCCTTGGCGACGGCGTCGAGCGAGGCCGCCCATTCGGCGGTCTCCTCGGTGTCGCGGTCCGGGAGCTGGTCGAGCTCGCTCGGAAGCTTTCCTACGGGGTCGGACATCGGTGTGCGCCGCCTTCCGGACAAAGGAGAGGTGGTGAAAAATCCCTGACGGGCAGGACAGGGTCGTTGGACCCGGGTGGGGTCCGCGGATGACTGTAAGACGCTGATCGATGATCGATCAAATGAAAGTGACGAAGAAACGTC
Organism: Streptomyces sp. NPDC058401; assembly: GCF_042722885.1. NCBI lineage: Bacteria > Bacillati > Actinomycetota > Actinomycetes > Kitasatosporales > Streptomycetaceae > Streptomyces > Streptomyces sp. NPDC058401. The sequence continues at coordinate 30,793 of NZ_JBHXKA010000073.1, read as the reverse complement.
CATATGACGAAAGTCGGCACCGGGTGCCATGAAAACAGGCACCCGGTGCCGGGTAAATCAGGGCAAGACGGGCAGTCCTGCGAGGGGCGTTGGCTGGATCACGCCCACTGGATCACGCCCACTGATCACGCCCGCGGCGCGCACCCCAGAACATGCCGCTTCACGAGCAGGCCGATGTCCGGATCCTGATTGCGGAAGGCGTCCACGAGGGCCTCGTGCTCCTCGGCGTAGGACTTCTGGACGGTTCCCAGCCACCGGATGGACAGGGCCGTGAAGACCTCGATGCCCAGGGACTCCCAGGTGTGCAGCAGCACGCTGTTCCCGGCGGCCCGCACCATCTCCCGGTGGAAGCCCACGGTGTGCCGCACCTGGGCCGTGCCGTCCGCGCTGCGGTCGGCCTCCCACAGCGCCGCCACGTGCGGTTCCAGGGCCGCGCAGTCGGCCGCCAGCCGGGGCGCCGCCAGCTCGGCCGCGATCTGCTCCAGGCCCGCACGGACCGGGTAGATCTCCTCCAGGTCCGCCGCCGACAGGTTCCGTACGCGCACGCCCTTGTTCGGCGCCGACTCGATCAGCCGCAGCGTCTCCAGCTCGCGCAGGGCCTCGCGCACGGGCGTCTGGCTGACCTCCAGCTCCACCGCGATCCGGCGCTCCACGATCCGCTCACCGGGCTTCCAGCGCCCGCTGACGATCCCCTCCACGATGTGCTCGCGGATCTGCTCGCGCAGCGAGTGCACGACGGGTGGGGTGATCATCGGGGCTTCATCTCCTGGTGGGTGTGCAGGGTCATGCGGGGCCTTGATGCGTAGACAATACGGCGGCGCCGCTGGTCGCGATGCGTTCCTGGTCAGAGGCGCAGCGTGAGGCTGGTTACAGGCGCGCCCAGCGTACGACGACGGCGCCCCCGCCCGGGACGTGCATCCCGGGCGGGGGCGCCGTGGCGACAGGGGCGAACCGCTGTCGCAGAGAGCCTTACAGGCCGAGCTCGACCTCGAACTCGCCGGCCTCGAGGATCGCCTTGACGGCCGAGAGGTACCGGGCCGCGTCCGCGCCGTCCACCAGGCGGTGGTCGTAGGACAGGGTCAGGTACGTCATGTCGCGGATGCCGATGTTCGTGCCCTCGGCGGTCTCGATGACCACCGGGCGCTTGACCGTCGCGCCGATGCCCAGGATGGCGACCTGGTTCGGGGGCACGATGACCGTGTCGAACAGCGCACCGCGCGAGCCGGTGTTGCTGATGGTGAAGGTCGCGCCCGACAGCTCGTCCGGCGTGATCTTGTTGCCGCGGACCTTGGAGGCCAGGTCGGCGGTCGCCTTGGAGATGCCCGCCAGGTTGAGGTCACCGGCACCCTTGATGACCGGGGTCATCAGGCCCTTCTCGGAGTCCACGGCGATGCCGATGTTCTCCGAGTCGAAGTAGGTGATGGTGCCCTCGTCCTCGTTGATCCGGGCGTTGACGACCGCGTGGGCCTTCAGCGCCTGGGCCGCGGCCTTGACGAAGAACGGCATCGGGGACAGCTTGACGCCCTCGCGGGAGAGGAAGCCGGCCTTGGCCTTCTCGCGCAGCTTCATGATCTTGGTGATGTCCACCTCGACCACGGAGCTGAGCTGCGCCTGCGAGTGCAGGGCCTTCATCATGTTGTCGCCGATGACCTTGCGCATGCGGGTCATCTTGACGGTCTGGCCGCGCAGCTCGGAGACCGCGGCGGCCGGAGCCTTCGCGGCCGGAGCGGCAGCAGCCGGAGCCGGGGCGGCAGCGGCGGCCTTGGCGGCCTCGGCGGCGGCCAGGACGTCCTGCTTGCGGATGCGGCCACCGACACCGGTGCCCGAGACCGCGGACAGGTCGACGCCGGACTCCGTGGCGAGCTTGCGCACCAGCGGGGTCACGTAGGCACCCTCGTCACCGGCGGAAACCGGGGCGGCGGGGGCGGCCGGAGCGACCGGAGCCGGGGCGGCGACCGGAGCCGGAGCGGCCACGGGAGCCGGAGCGGCAACCGGGGCGGCGACGGGCGCCGGAGCGGCCGGGGCGACCGGAGCCGGAGCGGCCACGGGGGCCGGAGCGGCAACCGGGGCCGGAGCGGCAACCGGAGCCGGCGCAGCGGCCGGAGCCGGCGCAGCGGCCGGAGCCGGAGCGGCGGCGGCCGGAGCGGCCGCGGGAGCCGCGCCCGCCGCGCCGATGACGGCCAGGCGTGCGCCGACCTCGGCGTTCTCGTCCTCGGCGACCAGGATCTCCAGCAGGACGCCGGCGACCGGGGCGGGGATCTCGGTGTCGACCTTGTCGGTCGAGACCTCCAGCAGCGGCTCGTCGGCCTCGACCGACTCGCCGACCTGCTTCAGCCAGCGGGTGACGGTGCCCTCGGTGACGGACTCGCCCAGGGCGGGGAGCACGACATCGGTACCGGAAGCGGCCTGCGCCGGAGCCTCGGCAGCCGGAGCCGCGGGGGCCTCGGCGGCGGGGGCCGGAGCGGCCGGAGCCTCGGCGGCCGGAGCCTCGGCGGCGGGGGCCGCGGGGGCCTCGGCGGCCGGAGCCTCGGCAGCGGCCGGTGCGCCCGAGCCGTCGTCGATGACGGCCAGCTCGGCGCCGACCTCGACGGTCTCGTCCTCGGCGACCTTGATGGAGGCCAGGATGCCCGACACGGGGGAGGGAATCTCGGTGTCGACCTTGTCGGTCGAGACCTCGAGCAGCGGCTCGTCGGCCTCGACGCGCTCGCCCTCGGCCTTCAGCCAACGGGTGACAGTGCCCTCAGTGACGCTCTCACCGAGCGCCGGAAGGGTTACGGAAACCGACATGGTTTCAGTTGCTCCTAACGGAAAGTGCGGAAGTGGTCGTCGCGCCCAGTGACGAATTAGTCGTGTGCGTGCAGGGGCTTGCCGGCGAGCGCCAGGTGGGCCTCGCCCATCGCCTCGTTCTGCGTGGGGTGCGCGTGGATGAGCTGCGCGACCTCGGCCGGCAGTGCTTCCCAGTTGTAGATCAGCTGGGCTTCGCCGACCTGCTCGCCCATCCGGTCACCGACCATGTGGACGCCGACCACGGCACCGTCCTTGACCTGGACGAGCTTGATCTCGCCCGCGGTCTTCAGGATCTTGCTCTTGCCGTTGCCCGCCAGGTTGTACTTGAGGGCCACGACCTTGTCCGCGCCGTAGATCTCCTTGGCCTTGGCCTCGGTGATGCCGACGGAGGCGACCTCGGGGTGGCAGTACGTGACGCGCGGCACACCGTCGTAGTCGATCGGGACGGCCTTGAGGCCGGCCAGACGCTCCGCGACCAGGATGCCCTCGGCGAAGCCGACGTGCGCGAGCTGGAGGGTCGGGGCGAGGTCGCCGACGGCCGAGATGGTCGGCACGTTGGTCTGCATGTACTCGTCGACCACGACGTAGCCGCGGTCCATCGCGACGCCCTGCTCCTCGTAGCCCAGGCCCTGGGAGACGGGGCCGCGGCCGATCGCGACCAGCAGCACCTCCGCCTCGAAGGTCTTGCCGTCGGCCAGGGTGACCCGCACACCGTTCTCGGTGTACTCGGCCTTGTCGAAGAAGGTGCCGAGGTTGAACTTGATGCCCCGCTTGCGGAACGCGCGCTCCAGCAGCTTGGAGCTGTTCTCGTCCTCGACCGGCACGAGGTGCTTGAGGCCCTCGACGATCGTGACGTCGGTGCCGAAGGACTTCCACGCCGAGGCGAACTCGACGCCGATGACGCCGCCGCCCAGGACGATGGCGGACTCCGGCACGCGGTCCAGGACCAGCGCGTGGTCCGAGGAGATGATGCGGTTGCCGTCGATGTTCAGACCCGGCAGCGAGCGCGGCACGGAGCCGGTCGCCAGGAGCACGTGGCGCCCCTGGATGCGCTGGCCGTTCACGTCGACGGACGTCGGCGAGGAGAGGCGGCCCTCACCCTCGATGTAGGTCAGCTTGCGGGAGGCGACCAGACCCTGCAGACCCTTGTACAGGCCCGCGATGATGTCGTCCTTGTACTTGTGCACACCCGCGATGTCGATGCCCTCGAAGGTGGCCTTGACACCGAACTGGGCGGCCTCGCGAGCCTGGTCCGCGATCTCGCCCGCGTGCAGCAGAGCCTTCGTGGGGATGCAGCCGTTGTGCAGGCAGGTGCCGCCGAGCTTGTTCTTCTCGATCAGGGCAACGTCCAGACCCAGCTGGGATGCGCGCAGTGCCGCGGCGTAACCGCCACTGCCGCCGCCGAGGATCACTAGGTCGAAAACGGTGCTGGCGTCGTTCGCCACGTCACGTCCTCCATGCATGTGCGCCGAGCACCGGTCCTCTGTGACCGGGCGGCGGCTGGTATACGGCCGCTTTTTCTTCGGCCCTGTGGTGGGGGCCCTGTCCTGCCGAGAACCCATCTTCGCATTTGTCGGCGGAACGCGGGACGCCGGGCCTGCCCTGTGACAGGTCGTTCTGCCCGAACCGGGGGTTACCGCAGCGTAGAAACCTACGGATTTCGTTGGCAGCGAACAGGCCCCGGCCGTGATCAGAAAATCTGATCACGGCCGGGGCCTGCGCGGAGCGGGGCTGCCGGGTGTCAGCCCAGGTCGCCCGTGGCCGTGCGCTCGGCCAGTCGGACCAGGGTGCGGACGGCGGAGCCGGTGCCGCCCTTGGGGGTGTAGCCGTACGGGGCGCCCTCGTGGAAGGCGGGGCCCGCGATGTCGAGGTGGGCCCAGGTGATGCCCTCGCCGACGAACTCCTGGAGGAAGAGACCGGCCACCAGGCCGCCGCCCATGCGGACACCCATGTTGGCGATGTCGGCGGTGGGGGAGTCCATGGACTTGCGCAGGTCCTCGGGGAGCGGCATCGGCCAGGAGGCCTCGCCGACCTCCTCGGCGATCTCGTGGATGGAGGTCCGGAAGGCGTCGTCGTTGGCCATGATGCCGAAGGTGCGGTCGCCCAGGGCCATCACCATGGCGCCGGTGAGGGTCGCCACGTCGACGATCGCGTCCGGGTTCTCCTCGGAGGCCTTGGTCAGGGCGTCGCCCAGGACCAGCCGGCCCTCGGCGTCGGTGTTGAGCACCTCGACCGTCTTGCCGCTGTACATGCGCAGCACGTCGCCGGGCTTGGTGGCCGAGCCGGAGGGCATGTTCTCGGCGAGCGCGAGCCAGCCGGTGACGTTGACCTGGAGGCCGAGCTTCGCGGCCGCGACGACGGAGGCGAAGACGGCGGCGGCGCCGGCCATGTCGCACTTCATCGTCTCGTTGTGGCCGGCCGGCTTCAGGGAGATGCCGCCGGAGTCGTAGGTGATGCCCTTGCCGACGAAGGCGAGGGTCTTCTCCGCCTTGGCGTGGGTGTAGGAGAGCTTCACCAGGCGCGGCGGGTTCTCGGAGCCCTTGCCGACGCCCATGATGCCGCCGTAGCCGCCCTTGACCAGGGCCTTCTCGTCCAGGACCTGGACCTTGATGCCGTTCTCCTTCGCGGCCGCACCGGCGACTGCTGCGAAGGCCTCGGGCGTGAGGTCGTTCGGCGGGGTGTTGACGAGGTCACGGGCGATGTTGATCTCGGTCGCGACGATCGTGGCGCGCTCGGCCGCGGCCTTGTGCTCCTTGTCGCGCGGCTTGGCGCCGAGCAGGGCGATCTCGGCGAGCGGCTGCTTCGGGCCGCCGTTCTTGGCGGCCGAGGCCTTCTTCTCGCCGCCCTGGTAGGCGGTGAAGGCGTACGCGCCCAGCAGCGCGCCCTCGGCCACGGCCGTGACGGCGGAGGCGTCGTCCAGGGGGAGCGCGAAGGCGGCCTTCTTGGTGCCGTGCAGGGCGCGGGCGGCGACGCCGGCGGCGCGGCGCAGCGTCTCCTCGTCGTAGGACTCGTCCGTGTCGGGGAGGGAGCCCAGACCGACCGCCAGCACGACCGGGACCTTGAGGCCGTCCGGTGCCGGCAGCTTGGTGGTCTCGCCTTCGGCGCCCGAGGCGCCGAGGGCTTCGAGCACGGCGGCCAGCTTGCCGTCGTACGCCTTGTCCACGGCCTCGGCGCCCGCGGCGACGACGGGGCCCTTGGGGCCCTTCGCCACGCCGACGACGAGGGCGTCGGCGCGCAGCGTCGCCGGTCCGGCAGTGCTGAGAGTCAGAGCAGTCACGGTGGTGAATTCTCGCTTCCGTTTTGGTGGTGTGGGCCGAGTGGGTGGACGGCCGTCCGTAGCGATCGTATTCGGGCCCGATAGCCGCCGGAAACGAGCCTACGCGCACGTACTCGTCCGCACGCCACTCGAAGGTTTGGCAAGTTGTTCGATCAAGAGGCGCGCAGGTTCACCCATCTGTGGCTTCTGTTCCAGGTTTGCCACTTAGACCTGACGAGGTCCGAAACACTCGGACCACTCTCGCAAGGGGACGCGGGGTTCCTTTGCATCATTTCCACAGAAGCCTCCCCGGTCTGGCCCAGCGTCACAGGCCGAAGTCGAGGATCTGCGGGGGGAAAGGCCGAAATGGTCCACAAGAACCGGATGAACAGGCTCGCCGCCGTCTGCCTCGCGGCCGCCATAGCATCCGTCGCAGTACCCGGAGCGTCCGCGCAGGCAGCGGTGACTCCGAGGATCGACCTGCGGGTGCTCGTCGTCGACGACGGCGGCAGCTCGGTCGAGGCGATCACCGCGGAGCTCCGCGACACGGGGGTTCCGTACACCCGCATCGACCTGGGCAGCGGGAGCCGTCCGGTCGTCAACGCGGCGTTCCTCGCCGATACGGTCGACGGCCGGCCGCGCGCCAAGTTCCAGGGCGTGGTGCTGCCGAACGAGAACCCGTTCGGGGCGGGTTCGGCCGAAATGACCGCGCTCACCGCGTACGAGACGACGTACGGGATCCGCCAGGTCGACGCGTACACCTGGGCGCACCCGGAAGTCGGCCTGGAATACACCGACAACGGCGGCTACAGCGGCACCCTGGACGGCACCCAGGCCGCCGTCACCACCGCCGGCAAGGCCGGCCCCTTCGCCTACCTCGGGGGGCAGGTGGCCTTCGAGGACAACTCGCCGCTGATCCCCGAGAGCTACGGGTTCATGGCCAAGCCGCGCACCGGCTACACCAGCTACCTCGACGCCCCGGTCGGCTCCGGACGGGCCTCGCTCGTCGGCGAGTACACCCACGACGGGCGCAGCGAACTGGTCGTCACCTTCGGCTACAACCAGTACCAGCAGCAGTTCCGGCTGCTGGCCCGGGGCATCGTCGAGTGGGTCACCCAGGGCGTCCACCTCGGCCAGGAACGCAACTACTTCGCGGTCCACGTCGACGACGTCTTCGCCCCCGACGCCCGCTGGAGCAAGGAGCTCAACTGCACCCCGGGCGACTACGCCTGCGCCGGCGGCGAGGGCCAGGAGTCCACGATCCGGATGACGGCCGCCGACGCCCAGTACCTGGCGCAGTGGCAGACGTCCAAGAACTTCAAGCTCGACCTGCTGTTCAACGCGGGCGCGGGCGAGGAGTGGAAGGCGGAGAACGGCAACACCGACGCGCTGACCGCCCAGCTGGTCGCCGACCGGGCGAAGTACCGGTGGATGAACCACACCTACACCCACCCCTTCCTCGGCTGCGTCCAGGACACCACCACCACCCCGTGGACCTGCACGAAGAACAGCGCCGGCGCGATCAACTACATGAGCCGCGCCGAGATCTCGGCCCAGATCCGCGACAACAACAACTGGGCCGCCGCCAAGGGCATCACCACCGACCGCACCGAACTGGTCACCGGTGAGCACTCCGGCCTCAAGACCCTCCCGCAGCAGCCCCAGGACAACCCCAACCTGGCCGGTGCGCTCGCCGACAACGGCGTGAAGTGGGCGGGCAGCGACAACTCCCGCGAGCCCGTGCAGCGGCCCGTGGGCGCCGCACTGACCGTCCCCCGGTACCCGATGAACGTGTACTACAACACGGGCACCAACTCCGAGATGGCCGACGAGTACAACTGGATCTACACCAGCCGGGCCGACGGCGGCAGCGGCATCTGCGAGGACAACCCCGGCACCTCCACCTGTCTGCCGGCCCCGCTCGACGCCAACTCCGGCTACCTGGACTACATCGTCCCGGCCGAGGCCAGGACCGCCATGCGGCACGTCCTGAACAACGACCCGCGCCCGCACTACGTCCACCAGTCCAACCTCGCCGAGGACCGCACCCTCTACCCGGTGCTCAACCAGGTCCTCGACGGCTACCGGACCCTCTACGCGCCCAGCGCGCCGCTCGTGAACCAGAGCATGAAGGACACCGGCGTCGAGCTCCAGCGCCGCGCGGCCTGGAACGCGGCGATCGCCGCCAACCAGGTCACCGCCTACCGCATCGGCAAGGACGTCACCGTCAAGGCGCCCTCCGGAGTCGTGGCCCCGCTCACCGCGCCCGCCGGCACCAAGAAGCAGCTCCTGCTGGGCACCGCCGACTTCGGCACCGCCTACGCCGGCACCCGCTCGACCTGGACGGCCCCCGAGCTGCTCCAGAGCGCCGTCACGCTGCACATGCCGTGACGCTGCACATGCCGTGACGCTCTGGCCGCTCTGAATCTCCGGCCGCTTTGACGCGCCACTCGCGCCACCCGCGCCACCCGCTCCACTCGTTCCACCGGTTCCACCTGCCCGGACGACCCCGGGCGCGCACCAAGACAGCCACGCGTACCACCTAGCGCCGGCGCTCCGCGAACCACGGGCGCCGGCCCCTTTTCCGTCCTTGGGGGGACACACCGCATGAGCCATGGGCGCCATGTCACCATGCTCACCGAAGGCACCTACCCGCACGTCCACGGGGGCGTCAGCACATGGTGCGACCAACTGGTCCGCGGCATGCCGGAGGTCGACTTCAACGTCATAGCCCTGACCGGCTCCGGACGCGAGCCGGTCACCTGGGAACTGCCGCGCAACGTCTACCGCCACACCAGCGTTCCCCTCTGGGGCGCTCCGCCGGCCCGCAGACTCCGCTCCGGCCTGCGGGGCAAGGCCAAACGCGGTTTCGCCGAGACGTACGAGAACTTCCTGCTCTCCCTGCTCGACCCCGCGCACGGCGGATTCTCCGAATCCCTGCGCGAACTGGCCCTGCTGGCCCGCTCCGGGCGGCTCGCCGCGGCCCTGCGCTCCGAATCGGTCCTGCGCCTGCTGATGACCGTCTGGACCCGCCCCGGCCTGGCCACCGCCACCGCAGAGCCCACCATCCACGACGCGCTCACCGCCACCGACCTGCTGGAACACGCGCTGCGCCCGCTGTCCGTGCGGATCCCGCCCGACAGCGTCGCCCACGCCGTCAGCAGCGGACTGGCCACCCTCCCCGCGCTCGCCGCCAAGTACCTCGACAAGGTGCCCTTCCTCCTCACCGAGCACGGGATCTACCTCCGCGAGCGCTACCTCGGCTACCGCAGCGCCGAACAGCGCTGGCCCGTCAAGGCGCTCATGCTCGGCTTCTACCGCGAGCTCAACACCGAGGGCTACCGGCAGGCCGACCTGATCACCCCGTGCAACCAGTACAACCGCCGCTGGGAGGAGCGCGGGGGCGCCGACTCCGAGCGCATCCGCACCGTCTACAACGGCGTCGACCCGCACGCCTTCCCCGAGGCCGGCCCCGAACCCGAGGTCCCCACCCTCAGCTGGTGCGGCCGCATCGACCCCATCAAGGACCTCGAAACCCTGATCCGGGCCTACGCGTTCATGCGCGAGGAGCTCCCCGCCCTGCGGCTGCGGCTCTTCGGCCCGGTCCCGGCGGGCTGCGAGGACTACCGGCTCACGCTGGAGAAGCTCGCCGCCGAACTGGGCGTGAGCGACGGGATCTCCTACGAGGGCCGCATCGAGGACGTGGCCCGCGCCTACGCGGCCGGCTCGATCGTGATGCTCTCCTCCATCAGCGAGGGCTTCCCCTTCTCCATCATCGAGGCCATGTCCTGCGGCCGCACCACCGTCTCCACCGACGTGGGCGGGGTCCGCGAGGCCGTCGGCGACACCGGGCTCGTCGTCCCGCCGCGCGAACCCGAGACCATGGCCCGCGCCACCCTCGCCCTGCTCCGCGACGACGAACGCCGCGCGGAACTCGGCCGGATGTCCCGCAAGCGGGTGGTGGAGAAGTTCACGCTCCACCAGTCCGTGGACGGCTTCCGCCACATCTACCGCGAGCTCGCCGGCCAGCCCGTCCTGCCCGTCCACGTGGGCGACGAGTGGACCCAGCGCCTCGCCGACCCCTGGTACAAGGAACTCGCCGCCGACGGGAGCCTGTGGTGAGCGGATCCCTCTGGCTCAAGCCGCCCGGTGCGGACGGGAGCCGGGTGCCCGCCACCCACGCCGCGGCCGCCGGGCACGGCACGGCGCCCGCCGCCGACCCCGCCGAGGCCCTGCCCGGCATCCCCAGGCCGCGCCGCGAGGGGCCGGCCGCCGACCCGATGGACGAACTCGCCGAGCGCCTCGACGTGTTCATCGCCGCCGCCGTCCACCCCGACGAGATCGCCGCCGTCCTGGAATCCGACGGGATGACCGACGAACACATCCGCCTCGCCTACGGGCGCCAGGACTCCTTCGGCCTCGCCGAGGAGCTCTACGCCCGGGTGCCGCGCTCCTTCCCGGAGCCCGAAGAGGTCCCCGACCCCTGGAAGGTGCCCCTCACCGCCTGCCTCCTGCGCGGGGTGATCTTCGCCCTGCCCGGGCTCGCCTACCTGCTGGGCTCGCCCCTGCTGGACGGCCCCAAGGACCGGCTGGGGCTGCCCGCCGGGACGCTCACCCTGCTCGCCGGGGCGCTCATCGGCTGGGTCTGGGACCAGACCCTGTCCCACCGGGCGTACTCCTGGCTCGGCCTCGGCGACCGGGCCGCCGCCGGGCGGACCCTGCTCGCCGGAGCCCCCGCGGGGGCCCTCCTGGGGACCGCCGCCGCGCTCGCGGTACCCGGCGGGCCCCCCTTCTCCTACGCCTTCGCCGCCGGTCAGGCCCTGTACGTCGGGGCCGCCACCGTGCTGCTCGTGCTCGGGCGGGAACGGCTGCTGCTCGCCGCGCTCGCCCCGATGGCCGCCGGGGCACTCCTGTCCCTCCTCGTGGAACTGCCCGTTCCGGTCCGGGTGTTCCTGCTCATGGCCTCCCTGCTGGCCGCCTGCGCCCTGGCCGTACGGGAACTGCCGCTGGCCGACGGCGTACGGGCCCTCGTGCTCCGCGTCCGCGGCTGGACGGAGCACCGGCCGGGCGAACGCGGCCCGGTGCGCTGGCAGATGCTGCGCGGCGCCGAGGAGGAGTACGGGCCGCGCGGACCCCGCCTCGGGGACTCCGTCCCGTACGGGGTCTTCGGCCTGGGCACCGGCCTGCTCGTGCTGTACGCCGCCCTGGGCGAGGTGCTCGCCGGGGGCCCCGCCGAGGCGGTCGCGGCCCCCTCGGCGGTGGCGCTCACCCTCAGCATGGGCCCCGCCGAATGGCTGCTCCACCGGTTCCGCAGCGGCAGCCTCGCCGGGCTGCGGGCGGCCCGCTCGCCCCGCCAGTTCTGGCTGCGGATGCTCTCCACCCTGGCCCGGTGCCTCGCCACCTACCTGGCGGTGCTGCTGGCCCTCGGCCTCACCGGAACCCTGCTCTGGCCCGGCGCACCCGGCCTGACCGGGGTCCGGGTCGCCACCCTGCTGCTGCTCGGGGCCGTGATGTGGACCGGGCTGCTCCTGCAGTCCTTCGGGGCGGTCCGGCCCGCCGCGGTGGTCTGCGCCTCGGCGGCCGTCGCGCAGAGCCTGGCCCTGCTCCTGGGCCTCGGCCAGCCGCGCGCCGTGCAACTGGCCGTCGCCGGGGCCGCCGCGCTCGCGCTGGGCACCCTGGTCTGCCTGCTCCTCGGCCGCGCCACGGCCCACCGCTGAGGCTCCCGCCGCTCCTGACGATGCCCGTGACCCCGTACGAGAAGAAGGACCTCATGCTCCTGGTGCCCCTCTACGAGCACCCCGCCGACCGCCCCGAGTACTGGGAGCGGCTCATCAGCTCCGCGGGCCGGCTGCACTCCGTGGTGCTCAACCCCGCCAGCGGTCCCGGCGAGGCCCCCGACGAGCGGTTCGCCGCCGTCGCGCAGCGGCTGCGCGCGGCCGGGGTGGCCGTCCTTGGGTACGCCGACACCGACTACGGGCGCCGCCCGCACGCCGCCGTGGTCCAGGACCTGCTGCGCCACCGCGACTGGTACGGCACGGACGGGACCTTCCTGGACCAGGCCGCGGCCGGGCCCGAGTTCCTGCCGCACTACCGGCGGCTCGTCGTCGCGGCGCGAGCCGCCGGGGCCCGTACCGTCGTCCTCAACCACGGAGTGCACCCGCACCCGGGCTACGCCGAACTCGCCGACCTGCTCGTCACCTTCGAGGGGCCCTGGGACGCCTACCGGGACGCGGCCGCCGTTCCCCCGTGGACGGCGGACCACCCCGCCCACCGGTTCTGCCACCTCGTCTACGCCGTCCCGCCGGGCGCCCCGGCCGCCGAACTCGCCGAGCGGCTGGCGGCCCAGCGGGGGGCGGGGGTGCACTGCGCGGTCCCGGGAACGGGCGCACACCCGTGGGGGACCCTGCCCCACGCCCTGGAGGCCGCCGGATGAGACGCCCGCCCGCCCGCCGCCTGCTGCTGGTCCTCGTACCCCTGCTGCTGCTCGCGGCGTGCACCTCCGGCCCGGAACCGGACGGGGACGAGGACCGGCCCGACGACCTCTCGCCCGCCCCGGCGCCGGGGGAGCGCTGGCAGCCGGCGCCCGGGGTCGGCTGGCAGTGGCAGCTCACCGGGAAGCTCGACACCTCGGTGAAGGCGGCGGTCTACGACGTCGACGGGTTCACCACCACCAAGGAGCAGGTCGCCGAGCTGAAGGCGGCCGGCCGCCGGACCATCTGCTACCTCTCCACCGGCGCCTGGGAGGACTTCCGGCCGGACGCCGGGTCCTTCCCGGCGTCCATGCGCGGGCAGGGCAACGGCTGGGAGGGCGAGCGCTGGCTCGACATCCGGCGGCTCGCGGAACTGGAACCGCTGATCGCCAAACGGTTCGACATGTGCCGGGACAAGGGCTTCGACGCGGTGGAGCCGGACAACATGGACGCCTACCGCAACACGTCCGGCTTCCCCCTCACCGCCCAGAACCAGCTCGACTACAACCGGCTGATCGTGCGGCTCGCGCACGACCGGGGGCTGTCGGTCGGGCTGAAGAACGACCTGGACCAGATCCCGGAACTGGTCGGGGACTTCGACTTCGCGGTCAACGAGCAGTGCGCCCAGTACGACGAGTGCGAGCGGCTGACGCCGTTCATCGCGGCCGGGAAGGCGGTCTTCCACGTGGAGTACGAGCTCCCCGCGAGCCGGTTCTGCGCGGGTACGCGTGCACTGGGGCTGAGCTCGCTGGAGAAGAAGCCCGAACTGGGGGCCTGGCGCCGCTCCTGCTGACCTCCCGGGAAACCCGGCTCCGCCGGGCACCGGGCTCTGCCCGGACCCGCGCCCCAAACGCCGGCGAGGCTGAAATCGCTCAGCCCGCCGGAAGGATCGCGTGCACCCGGTAGCCGCCCCCGAAGCGGGGCCCGGCGAAGCAGGAGCCGCCCAGGGCCACGGCCCGTTCACGCATGCCGAGCAGGCCGTGCCCGCCGCCGGGGTCGCGGGGCTCCGGCGAGGGGTCCGCCGCGGAGCCGCCGTCGTCCAGCACGGTCACCTCCACCGAGCCGCCCACCCGCACCACGCTGACCTCGGCGCCGGCCCCCGGACCCGCGTGCTTGCGGACGTTGGTCAGGGCCTCCTGGATCACCCGGTACGCCGCCAGGTCCACGGCGGCGGGCAGCGGAACCGCGGCGGCCGTGCCCAGCTGGACCATCACCTTCACCGGGAGCCCGGCGTTGCGGAAGGTGTCCACCAGGTCGTCGAGGACGGCCAGGCCGGGCGCCGGTTCGGTCGGCGCCTCCGGGTCGCCGGACTGGCGCAGCAGCCCGACGGTCGCCCGCAGCTCGTTCAGGGCCGAACGGCTGGCGTCCCGTACGTGCGCCAGGGCCTCCTTGGCCTGGTCCGGGCGCTTGTCCATGACGTGCGCGGCCACCCCGGCCTGCACGTTGACCAGGGCGATGTGGTGGGCCACCACGTCGTGCAGGTCTCGGGCGATCCGCAGCCGCTCCTCGGCGACCCGGCGCCGGGCCTCCTCCTCGCGGGTCCGCTCGGCGCGCTCGGCCCGCTCCTGGATGGCGTCGATGAAGGCCCGCCGGCTGCGCACGGCGTCCCCGGCGGCGGCGGCCATGCCGGTCCAGGCGAAGATGCCGAGGTTCTCCTGGGAGTACCAGGGCAGCGGCCCGGCGAGCATGGCCACGCCCGTCAGCCCGGCCATGGTGAGCAGGCCGAGCCGCCAGGTGGTGGGCCGGTCGGTGCGCGCGGCCACCGTGTACAGGGCGATCACCGTGCACATGGCGACGGGGGCCCGCGGCTCCCCGGTGGTCAGTTCCAGCAGCGAGAGCCCGACGGTCACGGCGAGCACGGCGCGCGGCCGCCGTCGCCGCAGCACCAGGGTGCCCGCGCCGAGCACCATGAGGACGAGGGAGAACGGCTCGGGGGTACGGGTCCCGAAGGTCGGCCCGTACTCCCCGTGCGGGTCGGCGAAGGACGCGACGACCATGGCGACGAGCGCCCCGAGCGCCAGTACGGCGTCGGTGGCCAGCGGATGGTCCCGCATCCACTGCCGCGTGAGGCCGAGCGGCCCGAGGTCTGTCGTCACCCCGATACGGTACGGCCCCGCGCCCGTTCTCAGACCCGGGGCGGCGGCACGGGAGGCGCCCCGGGCGGGGCCGGGGGCGGGCTCGCGGCCGGGGGCCGGCCCAGCGGGGCGCGGGAACGCTCCGGGCCCCACTTGGCGCGGACCAGGCAGATCAGCATCACCGAGGCGATGGCGGCCAGGTGCTCCTTGCCCGCCAGGTTGTCCTTGAAGAGCAGCTCGCCGATCATCACCAGGATCACCAGGGAGCCGGTCAGGTACGCCCGGTAGCGCCAGCAGACGTACACGGCGAGCCCGACCACCGCCGCCGAGGGCCCCGTGTCGTTGACGATCTTGTCCGACACGGGCAGGCCGAAGGGGTGGTCGGGGCCGAGCGAGAGCCCGATCCGCGCGTACGTGGTCCCGGCCAGGGTGGCCACGTAGCCGATGACCAGCGTGCGCCACCAGCCGATGCAGATCTCCGAGATCCCGAAGACGAGCAGGATCTGCGCGAGCGCCCCCCACACCGGCAGGTCCAGCGCGGGAACGAACAGGGACAGCGGGGTCCGCAGCAGGGCCAGCCAGAGCGGGTCGACGGCCTTGACCGACCCGAGGTCCTGCACCGGCTGGAAGCCCCATGAGGTCTGCTGGACGAGCTGGAAGACGGCCGTCAGGCAGACCGCGCCGAGGGTCATCGGGATCGCCCGCCACTTGTCGCGGACGAGCGCGTCCCGGACCGTCCGGTACAGGGGCCCCCACTCGCGGCGGGCGAACCGCCGCAGTGAGGCAGTGGTCAACGCTTGCTCTCCAGATGTCTGCGGTGCATCCACTTCGGCAGCCCGGGTGCTTCCAGGAAGCCCTCGGCCCGGCCCGCCGCGATGCCGATCCGCAGCAGGTCCGAACTCTTCTCGAAGAGCATGAACCGCGGTTCCCAGATCGGCCGGTATTTGGCGTTGGCCCGGTAGAGGGACTCGATCTGCCACCAGCGCGAGAAGAAGCTCAGCAGCGAGCGCCACAGACGCAGCACCGGACCGGCGCCGAGCTTCGACCCGCGCTCGAAGACGGAACGGAACATCGCGAAGTTCAGCGAGACCTGTGTGACCCCGATCTCCTTTGACCGCTCCAGGAGTTCGATGACCATGAACTCCATCAGACCGTTCTCGGAATCGCGGTCGCGGCGCATCAGGTCCAGCGACAGACCCTTGGGTCCCCAGGGCACGAAGGACAGCACGGCGCGCAGTTCGCCCGCGCCGTCGAAGCACTCCAGCATCACGCACTGGCCGTCGTCGGGATCGCCCAGCCGGCCCAGTGCCATGGAGAACCCGCGCTCGGTCGCGCCGTCGCGCCAGTCGTCGGCGCGCAGCAGGAGTACGTCCATCTCCTCGGCCGGGATGTCGGCGTGGCGGCGGATGCGGACGGTGTACCCGGCGCGCTTGACGCGGTTGTAGGCCTGGCGGACGGTGCGCATGGCGCGGCCCTCCAGGGTGAACTCGTCGGTCTCGACGATGGCCTCGTCGCCCAGCTCCAGCGCGTCCAGCCCGTGCCGGGCGTAGATCTGCCCGGCTTCCTCGCTCGCGCCCATCACGGCGGGGACCCAGCCGTGCTCGCGGGCCTCGGCCAGCCACGGGTCGATGGCGCCGGGCCAGGCCTCGGGGTCGCCGATCGGGTCGCCGGAGGCCAGCGAGACCCCGCCGACGACGCGGTAGGTGACCGCGGCCTTGCCGGTGGGGGACCAGATGACGGACTTCTCGCGGCGCAGCGCGAAGTAGCCCAGCGAGTCGCGGTCACCGTGCCGGGCGAGCAGCAGGCGCAGCTTCTCCTCGTCCTCCTCGCCGAGCGGGTCCACGGCGCGGCGCGAGCGGAAGGCCGCGAACAGGACGGCGAGCAGCAGCAGCGTGGACATGACGTTGATGGCCACGTCCACCCAGCCGGGGGTGGTGATCGTGTTGTAGGCCTTGTCGTCCGGTGCCAGGGTGACCAGCCGCATCACGCCGTACCGCCAGCGGGCCAGGAAGGTGGCGTCCGCGGCGTCCGGGTCGGTGTTGGTCGCGCCGACCAGCAGGGCGGCGACCAGCGAGGTCACCAGCAGGCCGACGGAGGCGACCAGGCTGGCCAGCAGCGGGTTGGAGCGGTCGCCCTTGGCGTAGAACTCCCGGCGGCCCAGCAGCAGGGCGCCGACGAAGAGCGCGGTCAGCCCGAAGGCCACCCAGTTCTGCGGGTGGCCGCGGAACTCCGGGTAGCAGAACTCGTACGTGCCCCCCGAGCACGGGGCGAAGGAGGCGACGGCGGCCATCGCGAAGGCCGCCAGCAGCAGCCCGCTGAGCACCAGGTTCAGGATCCAGGCCGCGCGCTTGCGGCGGCCCATGGTGACGGTGAGCAGCAGCGAGAACGCCGCGGAGGCGAAGCCCGCCGTGAGCAGGTACGGGGTGTAGAAATCGGCGGTGCTGTGCCGGCGCAGGTCCTGGCCGAGCGAGAACCACACCGCACTGAGCAGGTTGACGAAGGTGACGGCGCGCAGGTACCACACCGCGAAGGTGGCGCTGCGGCGCGAACGGACGCTTCCGCGGCCGTTGTCCCGGCCGTTGTCCCGGCCGTTGTCCCGGCCGGGAGACGCGGCTCCCTGGCCGTTGGTCGGGCTGTTGCCCTGGGCGTTCGCCGGGGTGGCCGCCCGGGCGTTCCCCCGCCCGCCCCCCGGATTGTTTCTGCCGTTCGGATCCCCACCGGTTCCTCGGTCGGTCTTCCGATCGGTCTCTGCGCTGGTCAAACGGACCTCTCCCATAAAAAGCGATGATATGGGGCATCGCGGTCCGTGCTGGGGTCCCTGAGGGCCACGGCCTGGTCAGGACCGCGGGCCCCGGTGACTCATTCGGTCGGCTCGGCCGCTCGCTCGGGCAGTTCCGCCGCGAGTGCGGCGGCCGCCTGGACGAGGGGGAGAGCCAGCAGCGCCCCGGTTCCTTCTCCCACAGTGACGCCGTGGTCGAGCACGGGGTTGAGTGCCATCCGGTCCAGTGCCTTCGCCTGGCCGGGCTCTCCGCTGGCCTGCCCGGCCAGCCACCAGTCCGGAGCCCGGAAAGCGGCCCGCTGGGCCACCAGACCGCAGGCCGCCGAGACGACCCCGTCCAGGATCACGGGGGTGCGGCGGACCGCGCACTGGAGCAGGAAGCCGGTGATCGCCGCGACGTCGGCGCCGCCCACGGTGGCGAGCAGCGCGACCTGATCCCCGAGGACGGGCCGGGCGCGTCGCAGGGCGTCCCGGATCGCCGCGCACTTGCGCATCCAGGTCAGGTCGTCGATCGGCATGCCGCCGCGGCCGGTGACCACGGAGGCGTCGGTGCCGCACAGGGCGGCGACGAGGGTCGCGGCGACGGTGGTCCCGCCGACGCTCAGATCGCCGAGGACGACCAGGTCGGTCCCGGAGTCGGCCTCCTCGTCGGCGATCTGGATCCCGAGGCGGAGCGCGGCCCGGGCCTCCTCGGTCGTCAGCGCGTCCTCCACGTCGATCCGCCCGCTGCCGCGCCGGACGCGGTGCTTGGTGATCTCCTGGGGCAGCAGATCGAGATGGCAGTCCAGGCCGGCGTCCACGATCCGTACGGAGGCACCGAGCCGTCCGGCCAGGACGGCCACCGGGCTGCGCCCGTCCAGGACGGCCCGCACCAGCTCGTGGGCGCTGCCGGCGGGACGTACGGAGACCCCCTGGGAGGCCACTCCGTGGTCGGCGGCGAACAGCACGACGCGGGGCCGCTCGATCGGCTTGACCGGCACCCGCCCCTGGGCTGCGGCGAGCCACTCGGCGAGTTCGTCGAGCCGCCCCAGCGCCCCGACCGGCACGGCCAGCCGTTCACGGCGTTCCTCGGCGTCACGCCGGACGCCCCCGTCGGGGCGCTCGATCAGATCGGAGAAGTCGTCGAGATTCAGCGTGGTCATTTGCCAGAGGGTACAGCGGCCCCCCGGGCTGCCCGAACGGTCCGTGCGCCGCTTTCCGTTGCCGGTGCCCGCGGCCGCCGTTGCCGGTGCCCGCGGCTACTGCTTGAGGACCAGGGCCTGCCCCGCCACCACCAGGAGGACGTGCTCGCACTCCCCGGCGACCCCCGCGTTCAGCCGCCCCAGCTCGTCGCGGAACCGGCGCCCCGACGCGGTCGCGGGGACCACGCCCGAGCCGACCTCGTTGCTGACCAGCACCACCGGCCTGCGGGTCGCGCGGACGGCGGCCACGAGCTCCTCGGTCCGTTCCCGCAGCTCCGCGGCGCCCTTGTCCGCCCACACCGAGTCGTCCCACGCGCCGGCCCGGTCCATGGCGTCGGTGAGCCACAGCGCCAGACAGTCGATGAGCAGCGCCGGGCCCTCCTGCGCCAGCAGCGGCACCAGATCGCAGGTCTCCACCGTCCGCCAGGACGCGGCCCGGCGCTCCCGGTGGAGCCCGACCCGCGCCGCCCAGTCCGCGTCGCCCTCGCGGGTGCCGCCCGTGGCCACGTAGACGACCTCCGGGTAGCCGGTCAGCCGGCGCTCGGCCTCGTACGACTTGCCCGACCGGGCCCCGCCCAGGACCAGGGTCCGCCGCGGCACCTCGGGCGCCGCCCGGTACTCCCCGGCCGCCACCGTGGTCCCGTCCGGCACCGTCCGCGCACCCGCGGCCGCGCACCGGCGCTCCAGTTCCGCGCCCGGCGGGGTGTCGTGGTCCAGGTGGACGGCGATCACGTCCGTGGCCGGGCCCACCGCCCCGCTGGCCCGCAGCCGCGCCAGCGCCTCCGGCCGGCCGAGCACGTCCGCGAGGACCACGTCGTACGGGCGCCGCCCGCTGGTGCCCGAGGTCCCGGCCGGGGCCCCGCCCGGCGGCAGGTACAGCATCCGGGCACCGTCCGGCCCGGTCACCTCGTACCCGGTGCCCGGCGCGTCCATCGGCACGGCCCGCACCCGGTGCCCGGAGATCACCGCGAGCTCCCGCCCGTCCGGCACCCGCCCGGCGGCCGGCAGCCCCGGCGGCAGCTCCACGGGCGGGCCGTCGTGCGGGTGGGTCAGCAGGACCTGCCGTACGGCGGCCAGCGAATGCCCCGCCCGGGCGCCGGCGAGCACCGCCCCGGGGGTCAGGTCCAGCAGCAGCGCCCCGTCCACGAGCACGGAGGTGGCGGCGCGCGCCCGGGGCCCCACGGAGAGCGCGCACGCGGCGCAGGGACAGCCGGGGCGGGGCAGTCCTTCGGGTGTGCCGGTGCCGAGCAGAGTGAGTTCCACAGGATGATCCTCCCGCGTCGCCGGGACTGCTGCGCGCCCGGTTAGTCTGCGGGCACACTCAAGGCGAGAAGCGTGTGAGAAGCGGACGAGCAACGGAGGCGGACATGGCGTGGACGTGGCGGTTCGAGACGGCCGACGGCAGTGAGACGAGCCCGTCGGTGGTGCCGGAGGAGTTCACCACGCAGGGGGACGCCGAATCCTGGATCGGCGAGTACTGGAAGGACCTGCTGGAAGGCGGCACCGAACAGGTGAAGCTCTCCGACGACAGCGGGGTCCAGCTCTACACGATGAGCCTGCGCGAGGCGGCGGAACTCTGACCGGAGCTGACGGGCGCGGCCGGTCCTGACCGGTTCCGGCCGGGTGCGCGAGAGCCCGGACCCCCTCGGGGGGTCCGGGCTCTGCCGTGCGAAGAGGGGGCTACCCCCGTACGCCGCACAGGTGCAGCAGCGCCGCGACCCCGCGGTAGGGGTCGGTCCGCCCGGCGCGGTCCTCGGCGGCGAGCAGCCGCTCCAGTTCCGCGTCGGCGGGGAGCTTGTCCGAGGCCTCGGTGCCGTCGGTGAAGACGCGTACGCCGTACCAGGTCTGCAGCGGGGCGCCGATCCCGGACAGGGTCGCCGTCAGCGTGGCCAGCCGGTCGGCGCGCACGTCCAGGCCCAGCCGGTTCGTGTAGTCGACGCCT
This sequence comes from Streptomyces sp. NPDC058401, assembly GCF_042722885.1. Lineage (NCBI taxonomy): Bacteria > Bacillati > Actinomycetota > Actinomycetes > Kitasatosporales > Streptomycetaceae > Streptomyces > Streptomyces sp. NPDC058401. The sequence goes on along the minus strand of NZ_JBHXKA010000073.1, from coordinate 10,303 downwards.
TCGAAGGCCGCCAGCGCGCCCGTCCAGTCACCGTGCAGGCCCGGCCGCATGGCCAGGGCGTCGCCGTTGCGCACCAGCAGGGACAGCAGCCCGCCGGGGGCCAGCATCCGGGCGAGCCCGGCGAGCATGGCGTCGGGCTCGGGCACGTACATGAGGACGCCGTGGCAGAGCACGACGTCGAAGCTGCCGGGCAGGAAGTGCGCGCCGGTCTCCCGGCCGTCGCCCTCCATGAGGCGGACGCGGTCCTGGATTCCGGGGGGCTCGGCGGCCAGCACCTCACGGGCGACGGCCAGCATCTCCGGATCCTGCTCCAGTCCGGTCACCATGTGCCCGGCGCGGGCCAGGCGCAGCGCCTGCGTGCCCTGGCCCATGCCGACGTCGAGGACGCGCAGCCGCTGCCCCACGGGGAAGCGGTGCGCGATCTGCTCGTCGACCTGACGGCCGACTAGCTCCTGGCGCACCGCGTTGCGGAGCCCGCCCAGGCCTTCCAGCCACAGCCGGGCCCCGTCCGCGAAGCCACCCCCGCCGAACGCTCCGGGCGTTCCTCGGCTCAGGGCCGTTCCCCGCGCTTGACCTGCGGCTTCGGCAGACGCAGTCGGCGCATCTGGAGGGTGCGCATCAGGCCGTACGCGACGGCGCCGCGCTTGGGCTCGTCCGGGAAGCGCTGGTTCAGGGCCTTGCGCAGGCGGATGAACATGCCGACGGAGTCGACGAGGATCAGCGCGATCACGCCGAGCCACAGCAGCAGGGCGATGTTCTGGATGGAGGGCACCCGCACCATGCTCAGCACCAGGATGATCACGGCCAGCGGCAGGAACATCTCGGCGACGGAGAAGCGGGAGTCGACGAAGTCGCGCACGTAGCGGCGTACGGGACCCTTGTCGCGGTTGGGCAGATAACGCTCGTCGCCATTGGCGAGTGCCTCGCGCTGCTTGGTCATCTCGACCCGGCGGCGCTCACGAGCTCGCTTGGCATCCTCCTTGCGGTTGCCGGTCGAGGCCACCACGGCCTTGCGCTGCGACTGGGCCACAGCACGCTTCGGCGTCGGGCGGCCCTTCGGGGCCTGAGGGTCACGGGACTGCGAGAGGTCGGCGCTCACCTTGTCGGTGGCGGCGTCCTTCTCTTCCTTGGAGGATCGGCTACCAAACACAAAACCCAAGGGTACGTGGTTGCGGGCACGGGCCCCATCCCGGCGGGGAACGATCCGGCAACGGCGGGCGTCCTTCCTGAGGGGAGCACCTACTCCTTACGCCTGACACGGCTGACGATCAGTCGTCCTGGAGGAGGAGCGCATCCCCGCTCGAACAGTGCGGTAATAGAGACAGGGCCCGTACTGTGGGTCTTGTTGGTGACCAGCAGCGAAGTCCGTCTAGAAGGGGGCGCGCGAAGCCCATGAGCGGTGTCATGAAGCGTATGGGGATGATCTTCCGCGCGAAGGCGAACAAGGCCCTGGACCGGGCCGAGGACCCGCGCGAAACCCTCGACTACTCGTACCAGAAGCAGCTGGAGCTGCTTCAGAAGGTGCGCCGCGGCGTCGCCGACGTGGCGACCTCCCGCAAGCGGCTGGAGCTGCAGCTCAACCAGCTCCAGGGCCAGTCCAGCAAGCTGGAGGACCAGGGCCGCAAGGCGCTGGCCCTGGGCCGCGAGGACCTGGCCCGTGAGGCCCTGTCCCGGCGCGCCTCGCTGCAGCAGCAGGTCAGCGACCTGGAGGTGCAGCACCAGACCCTCCAGGGCGAGGAGGAGAAGCTGACCCTCGCCGCGCAGCGGCTCCAGGCCAAGGTGGACGCCTTCCGCACGAAGAAGGAGACCATCAAGGCCACGTACACGGCCGCCCAGGCGCAGACGCGGATCGCCGAGTCCTTCTCCGGCATCTCCGAGGAGATGAGCGACGTCGGCCTCGCCATCCAGCGGGCCGAGGACAAGACGGCGCAGCTCCAGGCCCGCGCCGGCGCGATCGACGAGCTGCTCGCCTCCGGCGCGCTCAGTGATGCGAGCGGGCTCGCCAAGGACGACCTCCAGGCCGAGCTGGACCGCATCTCGGGCGGTTCGGACGTGGAGCTGGAGCTCCAGCGCATGAAGGCCGAGCTGGCGGGCGGCCCGTCCGCCCAGCAGCCGTCCATCGAGGGCGGCGCCCCGGGCGCCGGCCAGCAGCCGCAGACCCAGCACCGGTTCGACAAGCAGTAGGACGGGGCCCGTCATGATTGTCCGCATCATGGGGGAAGGTCAGGTGGAGCTGGCTGACAGCCACTTCACCGAGCTCAACAAGCTGGACGACGTACTGCTCAAGGAGATGGAGAGCGGTGACGAGGAGGGGTTCCGGCGGACGCTGGGCGAGCTCCTCGACGCCGTGCGGCGGCTCGGCGAGCCGCTGCCCGACGAGGCGCTGGAGCCGTCGGAGCTGATCCTGCCCGCCCCCGACGCCTCGCTGGCCGAGGTGCGGGAGATGCTCAGGGACGACGGACTGATCCCGGGCTGACCGGGAGCAGAGGCACGGAGAAGGGCCCGTCCCCCATGGGGGACGGGCCCTTCTCCGTCACTGGAGCTCCTTCTCGGAAGGCCGTTCCCGGTCCGGGGCCCCGCCGATGAAGTTCTCGAACTTGCGCCGTGGCGAAGCCCACCGGCGGTCGTGGTGGAAGGCGCGCAGCTTGGCCTTGGCCCGGGCCTTCGGGCGGTTCGCGTAGAACTTCTTCGCGTACGGGGAACCGGGCCGGGCGAGCCGGACCGCGCCGATCAGCGCGACGAAGGGGATGACCGTGCCGAAGAACGCGGTGCGCGCCTTGCCCTTCCACAGGGCGAGCAGGGCGAGGAAGAAGTTGGTGGTCGTGTTCATGGCGACCAGTCCGCGGTTGTGCCGCTCGTCCTGGGTGAGGTCGTTGACCCCGAAGGGCAGGAAGCCGCCCAGCACCAGCGCCACGATCGCCGCGGTCAGGACCACGATCTCCACGCTCTTGCGGCCCTGCTCGCTCCAGTAGACGTCGTCCAGGTGCAGGATCAGCGCGAACTCGTCCAGCACCAGCCCCGCCCCGAGCCCGAAGATCACGGCCGACAGACCCGCCCCGAAGCTGTGCCGGGCGCTCCCGATCGCCCCGAAGCCGCCGATGATCACGAGGACCACGCCCGGGACCACGTGGTGGATGTGCATCCCGCCCGGGGTGACGTTCTTGAAGGGCCCCCGCCCCGCCCGGATCATCCGGGTGATCATGCGGGTGACCAGGAAGGACAGGACGAAGGAGACCAGCGCGAGGAGCAGCGGGAGCTTCCCCGGCTCCACGATGTTGCGATACCACCAGTGACCCATGCCACCACCTCCCGATTTGGGGTGTATTGGGTAACTTACCGGTCCTGTCGAGCAGGTAGCGTTCGCGCCGATGACAGATTCGTACGACGGCCCGTCCCCTACGCCGCCCCCGGAGCGCGCCTCGCTGCTCGACGGGGTCCGCTTCGCCTTCGGCACGCTCACCGTGCTGCCCACCCGCATCACCCGCTGGGACCGTCCCGCCGCCCGCACCGGCATGGCCTGCGCCCCCCTCGCCGGGCTCGTCGTGGGGCTCCTCGCGGCCGTGCCCGGCGTGCTCCTGCTGCTGTGCGGCGGCGGACCGCTGCTCGCCGCGGCCGTCACCGTCGCCGTACCGGCGGCCCTGACCCGCGCCCTGCACCTGGACGGCCTCGCCGACACGGTGGACGGACTGGGCAGCGCCAAGCCGGCCGACGCCGCGCTGCGCATCATGAAGCAGTCCGACATCGGCCCCTTCGGGGTGGTGGCGCTGGTGTTCGTGCTGCTGGTCCAGGTCGCGGCACTGGCGAACGTGTACGCCGACAGCTGGATCCGCGGCGCCCTGGCCGCCGTGGTCGCCGCCGTCACCGCCCGCCTCGCCATGACCCTGGCCTCCCGCGACGGGGTCCCCGCGGCCCGCCCCGAGGGGCTGGGCGCGGCCGTCGCCGGAGCCGTCCCGCGCGAGGCGGCCGCCGTGGTCGCCGGGCTCGTGGTGGTCCTGGCCGCCGCCCTCGCCCTGCCGCTGGGCCTGCCGGCCGCCGCGCAGCACGCGGTGGCGGTCCTGGCCGCCCTGCTGGCGGCCGAAGCCCTGCTCCGCCGCTGCGTACGCCGCTTCGACGGGGTCACCGGCGACGTGTTCGGAGCCCTGGCCGAGGTCTCCGCGACGACGGCCCTGGTCGTACTGGCCCTCGGCTGAAGCACCCGGCCGCCCGGCCCCCGCCGCGGCGGACGACGTAGGGTCGGGGCGTGGAAGAGACCCCGAACCAGGCCCCGACGCCCATCCGGGTGCTCCTCGCCGACGACCAGGCCCTGCTGCGCAGCGCGTTCAAGGTGCTCGTCGACTCCGAGGCCGACATGTGTGTCGTCGGGGAGGCCTCCGACGGGGCGCAGGCCTTCGAGCTGGCGCGCACGCTGCGGCCCGACGTCGTGCTCATGGACATCCGGATGCCCGGCACCGACGGCCTCGCCGCCACCCGGCTGATCAGCGCCGACCCCGAACTGACCGGCGTGCGCGTGGTGATGCTGACGACCTTCGAGGTCGACGAGTACGTGGCCGCGGCCCTGCGGGCGGGCGCCTCCGGGTTCCTCGGCAAGGGCGCCGAGCCCGAGGAGCTGCTCAACGCCATCCGCGTCGCCGCCGCCGGCGACGCACTGCTCTCCCCGGCCGCCACCAAGGGGCTCATCGCCACCTTCCTCGCGCAGGGCGGCGGGGAGGGGGCCACCCCCGCCGGGGGCTCCGACCGCGTCCAGCGGCTGGCCGCGCTGACCGGGCGCGAGCGCGAGGTCCTCGTCCTGGTGGCCGCGGGCCTGTCCAACGACGAGATCGCCCGCCGGCTGGAAGTCAGCCCGCTCACCGTCAAGACCCATGTGAACCGGGCCATGTCCAAGCTCGGAGCCCGCGACAGGGCGCAATTGGTGGTCATCGCGTACGAATCGGGACTAGTGCGGCCCAGGGCCGAGTAGGCCGGAGGAATCCGGAGTACTCCCGCCTACTGCGGACGCGGTATGCCCCGGATAAGGACGAGACCTGGGGGCGACGTCGGGGTGCCCGTGCGCGGGAGAGGCTGAGGGGCCCCGCGCGTGCCCGAAGGCACGACTGCCCGTCATGCCTCGTCGACGTCACCGCGTCCCTGCAGAGAGATCCCCATACCCATGTTCCGGCTGTCCCGCTTCAGCCTCGCCCAAAGGGCGCTGATCGGCCTCGTGTCGCTCGTCGCGCTCCTCTTCGGCGCCATTGCCATCCCCCAGCTCAAGCAGCAGCTGCTGCCCTCCATCGACCTGCCGATGGTGTCCGTGCTCGCGCCCTACCAGGGCGCCTCGCCCGACGTGGTGGAGAAGCAGGTCGTCGAACCGATCGAAGCCATGCTCAAGGGCGTCGACGGCATCACCGGCATCACCTCCACCGCCAGCGAGGGCAACGCCCTGATCATGGCGACCTTCGACTACGGCGACGAGGGCACCAAGCAGCTCGTCGCCGACGTCCAGCAGGCCGTCAACCGGGCCCGCGTACGGCTGCCCGCCGAGGTGGACCCGCAGGTCATCGCCGGTTCCACCGATGACATCCCGACCGTGGTCCTCGCCGTCACCTCCGACAAGGACCAGCAGGCGCTCGCCGACCAGCTGAACAAGTCCGTGGTCCCCGCCCTGGAGGACATCGCGGGCGTCGGCCAGGTCACCGTCGAGGGGGTCCGTGACCTCCAGGTCACCGTCACCCCCGACAACGCCAAGCTCGCCGCCGCCGGCCTCGACGGCGCGGCCCTGGCCCAGGGCCTCCAGGCGGGCGGCGCCACCGTCCCCGCCGGCTCCTTCGACGAGGCGGGCAAGAACCGCACCGTGCGCGTCGGTTCGGGCTACACCTCGCTCGCCCAGCTGGAGGACCTGCGCCTCACCGCCGGACCGGGCAAGCCCGCCGTCCGCCTCGGCGACGTGGCGAGCGTGAAGCAGGAGCCGGCCAAGGCCGACTCCCTCACACGCACCAACGGCAAGCCCAGCCTCGCCCTCATGCTGACCATGGACAAGGACGGCAGCGCCGTCGCCATCTCGGACGCGGTCAAGGACAAGCTGCCCGAGCTGCGCACCACCCTCGGCTCCGGCGCCGACCTGACCGTGGTCAGCGACCAGGGCCCGGCCGTCGCCAAGTCCATCTCGGGCCTGACCACCGAGGGCCTGCTCGGCCTGGTCTTCGCGGTCATCGTGATCCTGGTCTTCCTCGGCTCGCTGCGCTCCACGCTGGTCACCGCGGTCTCCATCCCGCTGTCCGTGGTCCTCGCGCTGATCGTGCTGTGGACCCGCGACCTCTCCCTCAACATGCTGACGCTGGGCGCCCTCACCATCGCCATCGGCCGGGTCGTCGACGACTCGATCGTGGTCCTGGAGAACATCAAGCGCCACCTCGGCTACGGCGAGGAGCGGCAGCACGCGATCATCACCGCGGTGAAGGAAGTGGCCGGCGCGGTCACCTCCTCCACGCTCACCACCGTCGCCGTCTTCCTGCCGATCGCCTTCGTGGGCGGCATGGTCGGCCAGTTCTTCGGCCCGTTCTCCATCACCGTCACCGCGGCCCTGCTGGCCTCGCTGCTCGTCTCCCTGACGGTCGTGCCGGTGCTCTCGTACTGGTTCCTGAGCGCCCCGAAGGGCGTCAGCGAGGGCGACGCCGCGAGCATCGAGAAGGCCCGCCGCGAGGCCGAGGAGAAGGAGTCCCGCAGCAAGCTCCAGCAGTTCTACGTACGGGCGCTGCACCTGGTCACCCGCCGCCGGGTCGCCACCCTGATCGTCGCCGTCGTGGTGTTCGTCGCGACGCTGGGCATGACCCCGCTGCTCAAGACGAACTTCTTCGACCAGGGCGAGCAGGAAGTCCTCAGCATCAAGCAGCAGTTGCCGCCCGGCACCTCGCTCGCCGCCGCCGACGAGGCCAGCCGCAAGGTCGAGAAGGTGCTGGAGGGCACCGACGGGGTCAAGGACTACCAGGTCACCGTCGGCTCCTCCGGCTTCATGGCCGCCTTCGGCGGCGGTACGGGCTCCAACCAGGCCTCGTACCAGGTCACGCTGGAGGACTCGGGGAAGACCGAGTCCGCCAAGAAGCACATCGAGACCGCCCTGAAGGGGCTCGACGGCATCGGCGAGACCACCATCGCGGCCGGCGACGGCTTCGGCAGCCAGAACCTCAGCGTCGTCGTGAAGGCCGGTGACGGCGCCGTCCTCGCGCAGGCCGCCGAGCAGGTCCGCGCCGAGGTCGCGAAGATCAAGGACGTCACCGACGTCCAGAGCGACCTGTCCCAGTCCGTGCCCCGGATCTCGGTCACCGCCACCCCCAAGGCGGCGGAGTTCGGCCTGAACCAGGCCGCGCTCGGCGCCCTCGTCGGCCAGGCCGTCCGCGGAAACCCGGCGGGCAAGGCCGTACTGGACGACACCGAGCGGGACATCGTCATCAAGTCCGCGCAGCCGGCCACCACCCTGGCCCAGCTGCAGGCGCTGCCCGTCGGCCCCGTGAAGCTCGGCGACATCGCCGAGGTCAAGGAGGTCCCCGGCCCCGTCGCGATGACCCGGATCGACGGCGCCCGCGCCGCGACCATCACCGCGAAGCCGGTCGGCGACAACACCGGCGCCGTCAGCTCCACCCTGCAGACGAAGATCAAGGCCCTGGACCTGCCCGAGGGCGCCACCGCCACCATCGGCGGCGTCGGACAGGACCAGAGCGAGGCCTTCGGACAGCTGGGCCTGGCCATGCTCGCGGCCATCGCGATCGTGTTCATGCTGCTCGTCGCGACGTTCCGCTCGCTCGTCCAGCCGCTGATCCTGCTGGTCTCCATCCCGTTCGCCGCGACCGGCGCGCTCGGCCTGCTCCTGGTCACCGGCACCCCGCTCGGCGTCCCGGCGATGATCGGCATGCTGATGCTCATCGGCATCGTCGTGACCAACGCGATCGTGCTGATCGACCTGGTCAACCAGTACCGCGCCCAGGGCTACGGCGTCATCGAGGCGGTCGTCGAGGGCGGCCGCCACCGGCTGCGCCCGATCCTGATGACCGCACTGGCGACGATCTTCGCGCTGCTCCCGATGGCGCTCGGCGTCACCGGCGAGGGCGGCTTCATCTCGCAGCCGCTCGCGGTGGTCGTCATCGGCGGCCTCATCAGCTCCACCCTGCTGACCCTGCTCCTGGTGCCGACCCTCTACACGATGCTGGAGCTCCGCAAGGAGCGCCGCAGCGCGAAGAAGAGGGCCCGCCTGAGCGTGGTCCCGGCCCCGGCCGCCTCCGCGGAGGAGGAGAGCCCGGTCAAGGTCTGAGGTCCGTAGGGACGTACACGCCGAAGGGCCGCCCCTCGCAGGAGGGGCGGCCCTTCGGTCGTCGCGCGTACTGCTGCCGGACCGGCTACGGAAGCGCGAGCATCCGCTCCAGGGCGAGCTTGGCGAAGTCCGCGGTCTCCTTGTCGACCTGGATCTGGTTGACGAGGTTGCCCTCGGCCAGGGACTCCAGGGTCCACACCAGGTGGGGGAGGTCGATGCGGTTCATGGTCGAGCAGAAGCAGACCGTCTTGTCGAGGAAGACGACCTCCTTGTCCTCGGCGGCGAACCGGTTCGCCAGCCGCTGGACGAGGTTCAGCTCGGTGCCGATGGCCCACTTGGAGCCGGCCGGGGCCGCCTCCAGCGCCTTGATGATGTACTCGGTGGAGCCGACGTAGTCCGCGGCCGCCACGACCTCGTGCTTGCACTCCGGGTGGACCAGGACGTTCACGCCGGGGATGCGGGCGCGCACGTCGTTGACCGAGTCGACCGAGAAACGGCCGTGGACCGAGCAGTGCCCGCGCCACAGGATCATCTTGGCGTTCCGCAGCTGCTCGGCGGTCAGGCCGCCGTTCGGCTTGTGCGGGTTGTAGAGCACGCAGTCGTCGAGGGACAGGCCCATGTCGCGGACGGCGGTGTTGCGGCCCAGGTGCTGGTCCGGCAGGAAGAGGATCTTCTCGCCCTGCTCGAACGCCCACTCCAGGGCCTTCTTGGCGTTGGACGAGGTACAGATCGTGCCGCCGTGCTTGCCGGTGAAGGCCTTGATGTCGGCCGAGGAGTTCATGTACGAGACGGGGACCGTGACTCCGGCGACACCCGCCTCGGTCAGCACGTCCCAGCACTCCGCGACCTGCTCGGCGGTGGCCATGTCGGCCATCGAGCAGCCCGCGGCCAGGTCCGGCAGGACCACCTTCTGGTCGTCCGAGGTCAGGATGTCCGCGGACTCGGCCATGAAGTGGACGCCGCAGAAGACGATGTACTCGGCCTCCGGCTTGGCGGCCGCGTCCTTGGCGAGCTTGAAGGAGTCACCGGTGACGTCGGCGAACTCGATGACCTCGTCACGCTGGTAGTGGTGGCCGAGGATGAAGACCTTGTCCCCGAGCTTCTCCTTCGCGGCGCGGGCGCGCGCCACGAGGTCCGGGTCCGACGGCGAAGGCAGGTCGCCGGGGCACTCCACCCCGCGCTCGCTCTTGGGGTCGGCCTCGCGGCCGAGCAGCAGCAGGGCAAGGGGCGTCGGCTGGACGTCCAAAGGCTGGTTGTCCAAAGGCTGGGCGGTGGTCACGACACGCACCCTTTCTGTTCTGCGACAAGGGACTTCTGAAGCACTCCGAAGCCATCGCTTCGACTTCTCGTCTATTTGACGCTATCTATCATAACTGCTTCACGTCACTTTGACGATGCCGATAGTGTCGATGTGACGAATTCGCCCGCCCGCCACCGGTGCCTCACGGGGACCCACCACCGCGCGGGGGTGTGCGAGCATGGAATTTCTGAAACACGCGTCGGGTCCCGGAATGAATCCGCGGTCCCGCTCGTTGCCACCGACGGCAAGAGTCCGACGTTTCCCCGCTCCCGGCGGGGAGCCGCCCACTTCGGGAGTGAATGCAGATGTCCGTACAGGACGAAAAGACCACCGTGAGCGACGGCATCCTCCTGTCCGACGCCGCCGCCGAGAAGGTCAGGACCCTCCTGGAGCAGGAAGGCCGCGATGACCTGGCGCTGCGCGTCGCCGTCCAGCCCGGCGGCTGCTCCGGCCTGCGCTACCAGCTCTTCTTCGACGAGCGCTCCCTCGACGGCGATGTCGTGAAGGACTTCGACGGTGTGAAGGTCGTCACCGACCGGATGAGCTCCCCGTACCTGCACGGCGCCTCGATCGACTTCGTCGACACCATCGAGAAGCAGGGCTTCACGATCGACAACCCGAACGCCACCGGCTCCTGCGCCTGCGGCGACTCGTTCAACTAAGCACGGCGGCGCTGAGGGCCCTACGGGGCCCACAGGGCCAACGAGAGGGGCCCGCCCGCGGAC
>NZ_JBHXKA010000072.1:0-39873 GCF_042722885.1 Streptomyces sp. NPDC058401 | reverse complement strand
GGCCCGGGTTCCGAAGGGAATTCGGAACCCGGGCCGCCGGATGGTGTGCGGAGGCGAGGGGGTCAGGAGGCGGCGCCGGTCCCCGGGCCGCCCTCCGCGCGCTTCGCGGGATCCGTCCCGAGGACGGTGGCGGCCGGGGTCGCGTACAGCCCGACCGTGTGGTCCTCGTGGTACTCCCAGGTGTCCGGGTCACGCAGGGCCGCTTCGAGTTCGCGTCCCCGCAGCGGGGTTCCCCCGATGTACGCGGGGGGCTCGGGTGCCCGGAACGGTTCCAGGTAGCCCTGCGCCGCCCAGGACTCGACCAGCGGCAGGAACGCGGGCACGGCGCTGCGCCAGGCCTCCTCGTCCTCCGACTCGGTCCAGTCGGCGAGCAGCGCCCACAGAGAGGCGCCCTCGGACGCGTTGACGAGGAGGCATTCCTCCTCCGGGGTGAGCCAGTCCACGATTGTTCCTAGTTTTCCTCTTCTTCGTCGTCCTCCAGCTCTTCCTCCAATTCGTTGAACACGTCGATGAGGGTCTCGATGTTCTGGCCCAGGGGGCTGATCTCCCAGTCCGGGCCGAATCCCTTCGCCGTCAGCTCGTCGGAAAGGAAGTCGAGAATCCTTTCCAGGCCGTCTGCGGGCGGCGCGGAAGCGGACCGGGAGATGGCAGTCAACTCCTGCTGCTCTGCGGTGAGTTCCAGGAGGAAGTCGTACAGCCGCTCCGTTCCCGTGAACCAGCCCGGCCGGATTCCTTCTTGTCCGCTCATTTTCCGTGTTTCTCCACTACCGCTAGTGCATGTCCTTCGGGCGAGCCGACCGCTTGCCCGGATTCATTCCGCGTGACTTGCCGAATGCGGTGATGACCTTACCCGCGGCGTCCAGGACGACCGTGGCTTTCTTGTTGCCCTTGCCGACGAATTTCCAGGAGACGCCGCGCGCGTCTTCCGCCCGCGTCACGCTCTTGGGATCACGCACGGCGTCGACCATCTTCGAGATGTTGACGCCGCGCCCGTCATTGCGCTGGATCGACTGGTTCAGGCCGTGTTTGGTGTAGCCCGTGATCTTCTCCGGCTGTCCTTCCTGCACGGTCCGTCCGGCGTTGCCCGATCCGGAACTGCCCGAGCCGGACTTCGCGGACTGCCCGGACTTGGCAGCCGGTTTGGGCGCACTCGGTTTGCTGGACTGGGCCGTGCTCTTGGCCGGCGGGTTCTTCTTGGCAGCCGTGTTGGCCTTGGGCGCCTGCTTCTTCGCCGGCTGCTGCGCGGCCTTCTTCGCGGCCTGCTTCTTCGCGGCCTCGGCGGCGGCCTTCTTCGCGGCCTCCTTTTTGGCGGCCTCGGCGGCGGCCTTCTTGGCCGCCTCCTGCGCGGCCTTCTTGGCGGCCTCGGCGGCAGCCTTCTTCGCGGCTTCCGCGGCGGCCTTCTTGGCGGCCTCGGCGGCGGCCTTCTTCGCCGCCTCGATGGCTGCCCGCTTGGCGGCCTCGGCCGCTGCCCGCTTCGCCGCCTCGATGGCGATCCTGCGCGCGATCTCCTGTGCGATGCGCTGGGCGATCATCCGTGCGGCCATTCCGGCCAGCAGGGGGATCAGCTGACCGTCCGGGTCGCTGATGCTGACGGGGTTGTTGTTGGCGTACGCGTACCCGTTCAGCTGCTGGGGATCCTGGAAGTCGGCGACGGGGTCGACCGACAGGAACCGTCCTGCGGCGGGGTCGTAGGACCGGACCCCGAGCTGGGTCAGGCCGGTGGACTCATCCACCGTTCCGCCCACGAACCCCTTCTCGTTGGGCCAGTTGCCCGCCGCGCCGCCGCGGCTCTCACCGAACGGGCGGAAGGAACGGCGTGCGGAGTTCATGGCTCCGTCCGCGGTCACCGAGAGCGTGGTGGTCTCGTGGTGGTCCGAAGCGAAGTAGGCCACCTTGCCGTCGCCGGTGCGGCTGGCCACCTGGGTGTCGCCGTGGGTGTAGTGACGGGTGCCGGTGACCTCCGTGCCGCCCTTGGTGAGGGTGAGCTCCGTGTCGCCCAGGTACAGGGTGGTGCCGTCGGCGGTCTTGCGCAGCATCCGCTGGCCGGTCACGTCGTAGACGAACTCCGTGGTCCTGCCGGCCTCGGTGACCTTGGTGAGGTTGCCTTCGGCATCCCACGTCAGCTGCTGCTCCCGGCCTCCGACCTTGCGCAGGACGGTGTTGCCGGTGGCGTCGTAGCCGAACTCGTCCGAGCTGGTGCCGCCCGGGCCCGTGGTCTCGACCTTGCTCAGCGTGTTGGCCTGGGTGCCGCGCTCCTTGCCGGGCAGGTAGCTGTACGTGCGCTTCTCGTCGGCGCCGGCCTTGTCGACGGCGTGACGGGTCTGCCCTGCCCGGTTTCCGATCTTGTCGTAGGTGTACGAGTCCCAGTACGCCTCCACACCGCCCACGCTCTCGGCGGACGGGCCGGCGCCGCAGTCCTGCTTGGCGGTCCAGGCATCCCGCATCCGCCGGAGGTGGTCATAGGCGAAGCACTGGGTGTCCCGGACCTGGCCCTCCCGCAGCTCGTCGATCATGGTGACGTTGCCGATCGGGTCGTACGCGTAGCCGATCTCACTCAGGGTGCTCGCTCCGACCTCGCGGTCCACGAACGTCTTGTGGGTCCGGCGGGTGACGTCGTCGTAGGACTTCGTGTGCACCAGACGCTGGCCCGCGGCTCCCTGGAGGTACTGCTGGAGCTCACCGAAGGGGGTGTGCTTCGCGGAGGAGACGTACTGCTCCGCACCCTTGAGCGTGCTCTGCAGACCGGCGGCGTTGTAGCCGTAGGCCAGCTTCTCGGACGGGAGTCCACCGGCCGCCGGGAGCTGCACGGACGCCGTGGCACCCGTGGAGGTGTACTCCGTGGTGAACTCGTAGGTACCGGCCAGCTTGCCCTCGGAGGCGGGGACCGTGATCCGGTTCCCCTTGGGGCGGCCGCCCTCGTCGTAGCCCGTGACGGCGGTGGTGAAGGACTTGCCGTCGGCGATCCGGGTGGACTGGGTCAGCTCACCCTTGGACAGCGTGTCGTAGGTCCACTCGGCGGTCTTCCCGCCATCGGCGACCGCACCGGCGTACGTCGCGGTCCGGCGGCCGAGCTTGTCGTAGGCGAACGACATGGTCTGACCGCGCGCGTCCGTCGAGGACGTCGCCTGGTCACCGTCGTCGTACGTGTGCGTGGTCGGACCCCGGGACGGGTCGGTCTCCTTGACCTTGCGTCCGCGCAGGTCGTACTCGAAGGACCAGCGCTGGCCGACCGGGTTCGTCACCGACTCCAGGTCGCCACGCGGTGTGTAGGTGTAGCGCGTCGTGTCGTAGGAGCCGGCGGGCTGCTCGCCCTGGTACTGGCGCAGCTCGACGAGCCGGCCTTCGACATCGGTGATCGTCGTGGACGGAGCCTCGCCCTTGGGCGGGACCACGTGCTGGCGATCACCTTCGTAGGAGGTGGTGGTGCGCCACTGCTCCTTGCCCAGGCTGGCGAGCACGTCCGCGGTCTTGCGGCCCGCCCCGTCGTACTCGAAGCGCTGCTGGCGGATGACCTGGGTGTCGGGGACCGCCACCAGGCTGGTGGACGGGTTCGCCTTCTCCAGGTAGGGGCCGGATTCCTTCGCGACCTGGCCGAGGGAGTCGTAGTGCTGCTCGGTGACCACCCGGCCGGTCCGGGCGGCGGTGGTCTCGTTCAGGTCGGAGCGGGTGGCCTGGGTCTGGCGCTCGCGCAGCAGACCGTCGTAGAACTCGTGGAGGACGGTGTACTTCCCGTCGTCCTGGCGCGACTTGGTGGTCACGAGCGTGGGTCCGTCATTGCGGATCACGTACTCGAACATCGTGTCGGCCGGGTCGGTGCGGGTGCGCCCCGCGCCCCAGCTCCTGGTCACCCTGCCCAGGGCGTCGTACTCGGATTCGGTACGGCGCCCGTCCGCGTCGATCTCGGTGAGGGTCAGACCGCGGGCCGGGTCGATGAGTTCGGTCTCGGTGTGGCCGAGCGCGTTCGTCTCGACGACCTTGTTCGCGGCCTCGCCCGTGGCGGGGGTGTAGACCATCGTGGACTTGGCGCCCAGTACGTCGGTGGTCTCCACGCTGCGGCCGTAGACGTCGAAGGCCTCGGTGCCCGCGACGACGTACCGCGGTGCGCCGTCCTTGTACTCGCCGAGTTCCTCGGCCTTGGTGACGTCGCCCTTCGTCGGTGCCTCGCCGAAGGCCTTGCCGTCGTAGTACGAGCGGTCGTCCGACAGCACGTGCTGCGGGCGCTGCACGGTGGCGCCGCAGCCGACCGAGACGGTCTCCTCGCGGCTCACCGCGTCCACGAAGTGCGTGGCGGTGTTGCGGGCGTACTCGGTGCGGGTGCAGGTCTGGTCGCCGTCGTCGGCCAGGTCGCCGTGGTCCTCGACCTGGGTGACCAGGCCGTGGTCGTCGTAGGAGGTCTGGGTCTTGGTCCGGCGCCAGCTGCCGTCCGCGAGCGCGGTCCGGGAGTGCTCGACCGCGTTGTTGAACATGTACGAGGTCAGGGCGTCGGTGCCGGTGCGGGCACGGCTGGCGGTGGGGCCCTTGCGCCAGGACTCGTAGGACCGGGTGGAGAGGAGCGCCCCGCCGTCGCCGTTGTAGCTGAGGATCTCGCGGGTGGTGCCGGCGAGTTCGTTGTGGTCGGTGACGGTGTTGCCCTCGGAGTCGGCGACCGCCGACCGGCGGGTGCCGCCCGCGGCGAGCTTGTCGCCGTCCATGCCCCGGAGGAAGACGCTCTCGGTGAGGGACTTCTTGTCGAGGCCGTCACCGGTGCGGGTACGGACCTTCTCGTAGCCGCGCCACTGGTTCCAGGTGCGCTCCGAGTCCCGGGCGAATTCGGAGTTGTCGTAGCGCCAGGCGGGCTTCCCCACGTACTCGTAGCGCGAGACCATCGTCGGCGAACCGCCGACGAGGTCGTTCTCCAGCACCTCGGTGGTGACGTACTTGTGGAACCAGTCCTTCAGCGGCTTGGGCCGCCCGTCCGGACCGATCGGCTGGCCGGGCGCGGCCCAGAGGACCGGGAAGCAGCGCATGCCGTTGGAGTCGTCGGCGCCGGGCAGCACGTTGCCGCCGGCGGCGACCGAGCACTCGCGGGGCGAGTAGGTGACGCCGATCCGGCCGCCGGACTCGGTGTTGATCGCGTTGATCCGGTAGCGGATGAAGGGCGCCAGCCCCTCGAAGCCGTCCACGCGGTTCTCCAGCTGCTGACCGGAGAAGGTCACCTTCGGCAGCACGACGGAACCGCCGGCCTTGCCGGTGCGCTGGATCGACTCCAGCCACAGGCCGGGGGAGGTGCCGTCACCCGTGGTGGGGAAACTGTGCTCCAGGTCCCAGCGGTCCACGTCCTTGTACGCACCGGCCGTCAGGACCTGGGTGCTGACCGCGCTGATCCGCTTGCGCGTCCAGAAGCTGGGGGCGAACTGGTTCTTGCACTCCTTGCCGGGTGCGCAGTACTGGTCGACGGGTACGTCGGGCCAGTTCTTGGCGTTGGCCGGGAGGAACAGGGCGTCCGAGCAGTCCGCTCCGGGCAGGCAGCGCTCGGCGACGTCGAAGAGCACCTTGCCGGGGGCCTTGGCCGTGTAGATGCTGTCCGCGCGGTGGCCGTACTCGATCCGGTTCAGGTGGCCGGAGCGGGTGTACTCGACGCCCGCGGTCTTGCCGTTGGCTCCGTAGCGGTTGGTCTCCTTCGTGTAGAAGTAGGCCATCGCGTTGCCGTGGGTGTCCACGACGTGGTCGAGCTGCCAACGCCAGGCGTGCTGCTTGCCGCCGTCCTTGCCGTACAGCGGGACGGTGAAGGCGGACTCGGTGGTCGCCTTGCCCTCGGTCCAGCCGGGCAGCCGGTTCCGGCCGAAGAAGAACTGGGTGCCGTCGACCGTGGTCAGCTTCCAGTGCTTGCCCTCGGTGTCACCGTTGGCCGCGCCGGTCAGCAGCTCCACCTTGGAGCCGTCGTCCTTGGCGGGCTTCCAGATGCCGGTCGCGTCGTCGCGGACCAGCTCGGTGTTGTTGCCGTTGAGCGACAGGATCGCGTTCTCGGAGGCCTTGCACAGGTCCCCCTTGCTGTCCTTGGGGCCCACACCGGAGCCGGGGACCTCGGAGCACTGCTGGTAGCGGCGCTCGACGAAGCCGCCGGTCATCATCTCCCAGCCGTCGCCGACCTGGGAGGGCTGGTTGTTGCTGGCGGCGGTGCGGCCGTCGACGCTCTGGGCCGAGTAGTTCAGGCTCAGGTCGGGCGCGAGGTCGCCGGGACCGGCGGGCACCTCGACCGGATAGGTCCAGTTGAAGTCGCCGCTCGCGCCGCCCGCCTGCCAGTTGCCGCTGGGGGCCAGCGGGGTGGCCTTGAAGTCGCCCTTGTCGCCGGAGGCACCCGCCTCGGCGGCCAGTGCGACGGGCGCGCCGGCCGCGAGGCGGACCTCGGCGGAGAGCTTGTTGTTCGGCACGTCGTTCGTCACGCCCTCCAGGGGCGTGGGTACGCGGCATTCGGCCTTGTCCGGCGTGGTCAGCGCGCAGCCGGGCAGCTGGACGAGGCGCAGCCGGGAGGCCCAGTCCGCGCCGAAGGCGTTGCGGAAGGCCGAGTAGTCGAGGCCGACGGATATCCGTTCGGGCGCGGTGGCATCGGCGGCCGCGGCGAGGGAGGGTGCGGCGACCTTGGGCCCGCCCGCGGGGGTGACGCCGATCAGCAGCCCCCGGACACCGGCCTTGCCGGTGGCCTTGCGGTCCTTGACGGAGACCTCGAACCGCTGGTCCACGGCCGGCGCCGCGGCCGACCGGGCCGCGCCCTTCGGGCCGGCCGAGCCGGCGGCGGTGGAGCCGGCCGGTGCGAGGGTGAGCGGCAGGCCGCCGACGGCCTGCGGCGTCGGGGCCGCGGACCGCCTCAGCAGGCTCCCGCCCGCGCCCGGGATCTCGACCTGGGCCGTACCGCCCTCGGGCCAGGCGGACTCGGGGGCCTTCTTCAGCTCCGTCCCCGCCGTCCCGCTCTTGGGCGGGGCGGTGACCGGGACGGACCGGCCGTCCATCACGGGTTCGGTCTGGGTGCCCCGCACCTTGAACCGCTCGGCCGCTTCGGCCTCCGCGGGTACCGCCACGACGATCATGGATCCGCACACGGCCATGGCGATGCCCTGGGCGGTGCGGCGAATCATCTTTGGCCAAGTCCACACATCAGTGGAACTCCAATGAGGTGTCCTCATTGGAGGCTTTTGCGCTGTCACGCGTATTTCCCCCATGCAAGTGATGCAGTCAGTGGACTCAGGCATTTCGGCCGGTCCACTGAGGGAGAATAGAGTAAACAGACGATAAAATTAAACCCATGGACCGGCAATGCCGCCTTGGTGCGCTTGACGCGACCGAAGTCTGGGTCTCGAAGGGTGAGTTGATGGCGTACCAACTACTGGTCGGTACGGGGCGAGGTCGGAGCCTCGGGGGGTCGGGCGTCGCACTCGAACCACACCGTCTTCCCGGTGAGCTCCGGATCCGTGCCCCAGCGGTCGGTGACCGCCGCCACCAGCAGCAGGCCGCGACCGCCCTCGCCGAGCTCCCCGGAGTCGGGCGCCGGTCGTGGGGGCGATGGGCAGCCGTCCGTGACCTCCACGCGCAGCCCGGCCGGCTGTCGCAGGATGAGGACCACGCAGCCCCGTCCGGGGACGTGGCGCACGACGTTGGCGACCAGCTCGGTGAGTGCGAGCTCCGCGGCGTCGGCCAGGGCGTCGAGCTCCCACTGCGTGAGGAACATCCGCAGGATGCGGCGCATATGGCGGGCCGAATGGTCACCGACGGTGAAGCCCATGCGGTAACTGTCGTCAATTCCTGCTGATGAATGACCAGTTGCGAGATTCATGACATCAGAGTGAAGCGACGTCGTTACGCTCGGCTATGGACCGAAACGAACTCCGCACGGTGTGAACTTGGGGGTGACCGCTCCATGGTCAACATCCGCAGTCTCGACCCCAGCGCTTCTCCGCTGGACTACTACGGCTCAGAACTGCGCCGCCTGCGGGAGGCCGCCGGGCTGAAACAGGGGCAGTTGGGAGACATCGTATTCTGCGCGGCCTCGCTGATCGGCCAGATCGAGACAGCGAGGAAGGTCCCGACCCGGGACTTCTCGGAACGGATCGACGCGGCGCTGGGCACGGGCGGGGTGTTCTCCCGGCTGGTGGGGTTGGTGCTGCGCAGCCAACTGCCCGCGTGGTTCCAGGCGTACGCGGAGATGGAGGCGAAGGCGGCGTACATCTCCACCTTCCAGGCCCAGCTGATCTACGGACTGCTCCAGACAGAGGCGTACGCGCGGGCCGTGCTCGGCGTACGGCACGAGAAGGGCCTCGACGCGCAGGTGGCCGCCCGAATGGAGCGGCAGCGGATCCTGGAGCGCGAGCACCCGCCGCTGATGTGGGTAGTGCTGAGCGAGGCGACCTTGCACCAGGAGGTCGGCGGCCGGGAGGTGATGCGGGACCAACTCGCGCACCTGCTGGGACTGCGGGACCGGGAGTGGGTGCGGGTGCAGATCCTGCCCTTCGAGGCGGGCGCGCACGCCGGGCAGATGGGCTCGTTTACCCTCCTGCGCTTCGAGGATGACCCGGACATCGTCTACACCGAGGACTTCGTCCAGGGGCACATGACGGCCAATCCGGCAGCCCTCAGGGAGGGTTCGCTCCGTTACGATCACCTGCAGGCCGCCGCGCTCTCCGTGGAGAAGTCGGCGGAACTGATCGCCTGCGTAATGGAGGAACGCTATGGACACCATCCAGAACCTGACCGGAGCGCAGTGGCGTAAGTCCTCGTACAGCGGTGACACCGGTGGCGAGTGCGTCGAGTGCGCCCCCCTCGGCGCAGCCGCCTGGCGCAAGGCCTCGTACAGCGGCGACACCGGCGGCGACTGCGTAGAGATCGCCCCCCAGCCCTGCCGCATCGCCGTCCGGGACTCGAAAGTCCCCGACGGCCCCGTCTTCACCGTCGCCCCCGCCGCCTTCGCGGAGTTCGTCCGCGGGCTCTGAGCGACAGAGCGGCGACCGGTCAGCGTGCTCGGCTGCTCAGGACGCAGTTCGGGTAGTCGTTGTCCGGATCGCCGGTGGCGGTCCAGAGTTTCAGGGCCTTGCCCTGCCTCAGGGCTGCGTAGGAGTCGGGCTTCCGCTCCATCTCGGGGTGGGCCCCGCTGTAGCCCACGGCGTGCGCGGTGTTGAAGGAAACGGTGAGGAAGCTCTGCTCCTCGTTGGAGCTCTGCTTCCAGGTGCCCGTTCCGGACCAGGTCAGACTGTCGTACCAGTCGACGGCGACGCAGACCTCGTCGGCGAGGAACGTGCCGTCCCGGCTCAGCGAGAGGGTGCCGCCGTCGGCGTCGACCCAGGTGGTCGCGAGCGCGGCCGGCTCCAGGATGACCGGGTCGCCTTCAGGTGGAGGCATGACGGTGAACCTGCCGCAGGCCGTCAGGGCGAGGGATGCGGCGAGCAAGGTCAGCGTCGCGGTACGACAGGAACGCGGCACACTCCACCCCCGGAGAGTTCCGCGGGCCGCGTGCGCGACCGATGGGCTCAAGAACTCATGTCGCACCCTCGCATAGACATTGAACGCGTTCAAGTCGCCGTCGTCCGCCTTGCGGACCCCTTCATTCCGTCCGTGTTCTTCTCGCCCGTCCGGCCTCGCCTTCGGGGCTCGAACGAACTGGCCCTAACCTGAGGTGAGTTCGACGGGGTGGACCGGACGGCCGCCCGTAGGGGAGCACCGGGGGACGGGCAGCATGGGCAGCGGCAGTGATGACAACGTCGACGGCGGCATAAAGCCGCTCGCGGCCGGGGACCCGAGCCGGATCGGGCCGTACCTGCTCCTCGGGCGGCTCGGCGCGGGCGGGATGGGCCGGGTGTTCCTGGCCCGCTCCGAGGGCGGGCGCACCGTTGCGGTGAAGGTGGTGCACGAGGAGCACGTGGCCGACGCGCAGTTCCGGGCCCGGTTCCGCCGCGAGATCGACGCCGCCCGGAAGGTCGGCGAGCGGTACACCGCACCCGTCCTGGACGCGGACCCCGACGCCGACCGGCCCTGGGTGGCCACCGGATACGTACCCGGGCTCTCGCTGGAGCAGATCGTGCGCCGGTACGGCCCCCTGCCCGTGGAGTCCGTACACGCACTCGCGGACGGGCTGCTGCACGCGCTGAAGGACATCCACACCGCGGGGATCGTGCACCGCGACCTCAAGCCGTCGAACGTGATGCTGACCGTCGAGGGCAGCCGGGTCATCGACTTCGGGATCTCGCGCGCCCTGGAGACCTCCGTCGAATCGCTGCTCACCAGCACCGGCATGGTCGTCGGCTCGCCCGGGTTCATGTCGCCCGAGCAGGTGCGCGGGCAGCGGGCCGGGGCGAAGAGCGACGTGTTCACGCTCGGCTGCGTCCTGATGTACGCGGCCACGGGCGAACTGCCCTTCGGGCACGGGGCCAGCAACCAGCACGCGGTGATGTTCCAGATCGTGGAGGGCGAACCGAACCTGGAGCGGGTGGCGGACGCCCCGCTGCGCGCGCTGATCGGCCGCTGCCTGGTCAAGGGCGTGGAGGAACGGCCGGGCGTGGACGAGCTGCTCGCGGACCCGGAGCGGGTCCTCCCGGCGGCGCCCGGCGGGGCGTGGCTGCCGCCCGGGGTGGTGGAACGGCTGGCCCGGCAGGCGGCGCGGCTGCTCGACGCGGAGGCGGTGCCACCGGCCGAGGCGCCCGTACCCGTGCCCGTACCCGTGCCCGAGCCGCCGGCCCCCGACCGGGCGACGCTCGGGCTGCGCCCGGAGGCGGGAGCGGCGGGGGAGTCCGGCGAGCAGGTCGTGGAGGCGGTGGAAGGCGCCGGCCCGGCCACCGGCCCGGCCACCGGCGGCGGTGCGGCGCAGCGCGAACCACGCAGGGCGCGGCGGCGGTTGACGATCGCCGTGCCGGTGGTCCTCGTCCTCACCGTCGGCGGGGGCACGGTGGTCCTGCTCCAGCCGTTCGGCGGCGACGGCCGCGGGGTGCTCGCCACGCCCCCGGCGAGCAGTGCGCCCGTGACGCCCGGCGCCTCCGCCGGCTCCCCTTCGGCGCCGAGCGGTTCACCGGCCCCCGGCACCCCGAACGCGGAGAGCCCCCAGGCTCCCCAGAACCCGACCGCACCGGTGCCGGACGGCGGCCAGGCCGCAGCCGGGCAGGGCGCGGCGGCGGGCGTGGCGGCGGGCGCGGGAACCCCCGGCGGGGGCGCCGGCACCCCGGGCGGCAGCAGCGCGACCCAGGGCGGCGGCGGCCCCGCCGCCGGAGGCACCGGTACGGGCGCCACCCCGGGAGGCGCGGGCTCCCCGAGCGGCGGCGGCTCCCCGAGCGGCGGTTCTCCCAGCGGCGGCGGCTCGCCCGGCGGCGGCTCCGGCGGCGGCGACGCGGTGCCCGCGTACTTCGCCGGGACCTGGACCTACAAGGCCGACCTCAACATCGGCCAGCCGGGCACGGTGATCATCACCAAGTCCGGGTCGGTCCGCCTGATCAGCGAGACCCAGTTGGGCCACTGCGAGCACATCGCCAAGGTGACCTCCCTGGCCTCCGGCGGCACCCGGATCAACATCGGCTCGGCGGCCGTGGACAAGTCCAAGTCCACCAGCCAGTTCTGCGAGGTCCTCGACCCCTCCTTCTTCACCAAGAGCCTGCCGGCCGGCCTCCAGCACAACGTGGGCCCCTCGCACGGCGATGGCTACTACTACGAGCGCTCCTGATCCGGTGCGGTGTCCGTGCGGCGCCCGTCCGGCACCCGGCCGGTTTCCGCCCTCCGGCGGCCGGAACGCCCGGTGTCGAAGCCGCCCGCCCCTGCGAGCATGGATGCCGTTGCACACGCGGGGGCGGGGTGGGGCATGGGGTGGGGGATCGTCGGCTGGATCGTCCTGATGCTGTCGGTGCACGGCAGCAATGCCGGGCTCGCCGACTTCATCTTCTGGGTCGGTGCGATCGGGTTCGGGGCCGCGTACTGGAACAAGAAGGCGCCGGAGCGGGAGAAGAGGGCGATAGCCGAAAGGCATGCGGTGCTCCGCCGCGATCACCTGGAGCAGACCCGCAGGCGCGACGAGCGGCAGGCCGAGCTGACCCGCAGGCGCGACGAGCTGCAGGCCGAGGTGGACGTCTGGCGGGCGGGCGGCCGGGCACGGCGGCCCCCGCAGGACGATAACCGCCACCTGCCCGGTCCGGCCGGCAGCCGCAGGGTCGCAGGCCGCTCCGAGCACATCGCCCTGCGTCCGGTGACCCTGCGCAGCGGGCGGACGCTGGCGCTGCCGGACGCGGCCCAGGGCCGGCAGCTGCTGGGGGAGACGCTCACCGACCTGACCCGGGCCGTGGCCGGTGAGGCCCGGCGACTCGTCCGCGAACTGGAAGGGCTGCCGGACGGGGGATGCGAACCGGGCCGTTTCCGGCGGCCCGGCGGAGAGCTGGGCTGGGAGCCGACCGAGGCGGGCTCGCGGCTCACGCCCGCGGCGGCGGCCTGGGTCCTCCGGGCTCTCGCCTGGTCGACCGCCCGGCAGAGGCTGTTCAAGGTGCTGGACCCGTCGGTGGTCGAGCTGGGACCCGTCGAGACGGCGGCCCGGGAAGCCGCCCGCATGCTGGACGGCCCGAGCCGGTTCTACGCCTTCCCGGGGCCGCAGCACCTTCCGGTGCTCCCGGAGGGGAAATGGACCGAGCTGCTGGCAGCCCTGCGGGACGGCCTGCGCCGCGCGGCGCAGGGCCTCGGCTCCCGCCCGCCGTTCGAACCGGCCGGGCTGCTGCGGCCGCCCCAGGACGCCCGGTTCGCGGCGGACGTCGCGCCTTCGGCGGTCGACGAGCGGCTGACCGAGTTCCTGCTGGACCGCACCCGGCGGTTCGCCCGGCTGGCCGCGGGGACCGTGCCCTTGGAGCAGTCCGACTGGGAGCTCGGCGGCGGGCTCCTGGACGGCTTCCTGACCACCGAGGTCGCCGCCCGCTTCCGCCGGACGACCAAAGGGGCCGAGGCCGTCGCCCGCTGGCCGCAGAACGCGGTCACCGCCGACGTCCGCCGGCGCCTGCACCTCGCCTACCTGGCCATCACGTTGAACTACCTGACGGAGGTTTCGTTTCAGATGCAGGAGTACACCAACCGGTCCGGCATGGGCGAACCCAGCCGGCCGGTCACCATCCACGGCAACGTCGGCGCGGTGAACATCGCCGACACCATCCAGTTCATCGGCTCGAACGTCGCGGCGATCATGGAGCGCGGCGACGACCGCTCGGCGGCGGCGATCGACGCCCTCAACGCGGCGATCCAGCAGGAGACGGCCCTCTCCGACCAGCAGCGGGCGGAGCTCCTGGACAACCTCGCGGATGTCTCCGCGGCCGCCGCCAACCCGGACGAGCGCCCGCTGCGCACCAGGGCCCGGCTCGCACTGAGCGCCATCGCCAACGCGGGTACGGCGATCGGCGCGACCTCGCCGATCGCCCAGGCCATCACCGACTGGCAGCACGTGTACACCGGCCTGTTCTGACCGGTCAGCCGTCCCGGCCGGACACGCTGTTGACGGCCGCCTGGAGCCGCAGCCACATCGGATCCTCCGCGGTCGCGGTCGTCACCTCCGCCAGCTCGTCCGCCTCCCACGTCCGGGAGCCGTCGGTCAGCAGGACGCCGGGGCGGGCTCCGAACGCGATGGTGTGGCGCGACCAGGTGTCCGGTCGACCGTACTCGCCGAGCGTCGTCGCCGGCACGCTGCGGAGGGAAGGGAACGCGAAGACCCCCAGCGAGTACTCGTACGCGTTGCCCTGGATCGCGAAGTGCCGTCCGTCCGGGCTGAAGACGGGCGTCTCGTAGCCGTCGGCATCCAGGATCAGCGCGCGGCGCTGCATCCGCATCGTGACGGGCGAGGCGGGAGCGGCCGGCTCGGCGGTCGCTGCGTCGGGGTCGGTCCGTGCGAAGAGGCCGAGCGTCGCACCCTGGTCGCTGGACAGCATCATCGCCAGCCCGCCGCCCAGGTGTTGCGCCACCCCGGTGTCCCAGCGGGGGCCGGGTGCGACGGTCCCCGTGGCGAGGTTCACAGGAGGACGCTCCGCAGCCGGGAGACGGTCGCCCGCCAGGGGCCGGGCGCGTCGGTCTCCTCCCAGAGGTCCATGAGTTCGGAGGGCTCGGTGACGACCCGGTCGAGTGCGCGGACGGCGAGTGCGTGCAGGTCGGCCGGCAGTTCGGGAACGGGCAGGTCCGGCCCGTAGGGGGTGGTGACGGGCTCGCCGCCGGGGCGCTGGGCGGCGACCAGGGCGGCCGCGGCCACCGCCTCCACGGCCACGTCCTGGTCGAGGTACCCGGAGGTGTCGGCCGCGCACGCCAGGGCGGCGCGGATGAGGCCCGACCGCTCGGCCTCGGGTGCCTCGTCGAGGCTGCCGGAGAAGTCCGCGGCGGTGTCGTTGTCGAAGGGGCCGACGTCCCAGGTTCCCATGATCTCTCCCGCTTCCGTGGTGTCCGGGCATCGTCGCAGCGGGCACTGACAGCGGGGCCGCATGTCCCCAGGGGCTGCCCGCCGGAGCGAGAACATGTTCCAGTTCTGACCTTCCGTCAGAATGAAACGTGTTCTACTCTGCCGCGCATGGGCATCGGAATCACACAGGAACAGCGGGAGTTGGCCGAGGCCGTACGCGGCTGGGTCGCGCGGGCCGTGCCGCCCGAGGAGGTCCGCAAACTCCTCGACACCCCGCCGCAGACGGGCTCGCGGCCCGCCTACTGGGACGGGCTGCTCGCCTCCGGGCTGCTGGAGCCGCACCTGGAGGGCGGCACCCTGCTCGACCTGGCCGTCGTGGTGGAGGAGGCCGCCCGGGCGGCGCTGCCCGGGGCGTACCTGCCGAGCGTGCTGGCCTCCGTACTCCTCGACCGGGCCGGGGCCGAGCCCCTCGGCGGCCGGGTCGGCGCCGTGGCGCTCGGACCCGGGGACCTGACCGCCGTCGCGGTGGAGGGCGGCTACCTCCTCGACGGGACCGCGCCGCCGGTCCTGGGCGCGGGCGAGGCCGACCTCGTGCTGCTCGCCGCCGAGACCGCGCACGGAACCCGCTGGTTCGCCGTGGACGCCGCCGCGCTGGACGTCCGTACCCAGGACAGCGCCGACCCGACCCGGCCCACCGCCGAGGTCCGCGCCCGCGGGGTCACCGCCGGGCCCGGCGCCCTGCTGGAACTCGACGCCGCGCTCGTACGGGACCTCGCCTGCGTGCTGTTCGCCGCCGATGCCTGCGGCACCGCCGCCTGGGCGCTGCACACCGCCGCCGAGTACGCGAAGGTGCGCGAACAGTTCGGACGGCCCATCGGGCAGTTCCAGGGCATCAAGCACCTGTGCGCCGACATGCTGGTGCGCGTGGAGCAGGCCCGGGCACTCGCCTGGGACGCCGCACAGGCCACCGAGGAACCGGCCGAGGTGCGCTCACTGGTGGCCGCGCTGGCCGCCGGCACCGCGCTCGACGCCGCGTACTCCTGCGCCAAGGACTGCGTCCAGGTGCTCGGCGGCATCGGCTTCACCTGGGAGCACGACGCACACATCTACCTCCGCCGCTCCCTCGTCGCCCGCCAGCTCCTCGGCTCCGGCGACGGCCACCGGGTCCGGGCCGTCCGGCTCGCCGCCGCGGGCGCGCGGCGCGAACTGCGCCTGGAGCTGCCCGCGCGGGCCGAGACCCACCGCGCGAAGGCCCGTAGCGCCATCACGGACGCGGCCGGGCTCGACCCCGCCACCGCACGCCGGGTACTGGCGCCCACCGGGTACGCGGCCCCGTACCTGCCGGCCCCGTACGGGCTCGGCGCCGGACCCGTCGAACAGCTCGTCGTCCAGCAGGAACTCGCGGCCGCCGGGGTCAAGGTCGCCGACCTCGGCATCGCCACCTGGGTCGTGCCCTCGCTCCTCGCCTACGGAACCCCCGAACAGCAGGAGCGCTACCTGCTCCCCACGCTGCGCGGGGACGTCACCTGGTGCCAGCTCTTCTCCGAGCCGGGCGCCGGCTCCGACCTCGCCTCGCTGCGGACCAAGGCGGAGCGGTCGCCTTCCGGGGACGGCTCCTGGATCGTCAACGGCCAGAAGGTGTGGACCAGTTCCGCCCAGAGCGCCGACTACGGGATCCTGCTGGCCCGCACCGACCCGGACGCCCCCAAGCACAAGGGCCTCGGCTACTTCGTGGTGGACATGAAGACCCCCGGAATCGACATCCGGCCGCTCAAGGAGATCACCGGCGAGGCCCTCTTCAACGAGGTCTACTTCGACGACGTGCCGCTCCCCGCGGACGCCCTGGTCGGCGCCGAGAACGGCGGCTGGAAGGTCGCCCGCAACACCCTCGGCAACGAACGCGTCCACATGGCCGACCAGATGACCTTCGACACCGGCCTGGAAGCGCTGCTCGCCCGCTCCGCCGAACTCGAAGGCGGGTACCGGGTGCGGATCGGCGCCCTGGCCGCCGAGGCACACGCCCTGGCCTGCATCGGGCTGCGCACCACGCTCCAGCAGGTCTCCGGACTGGAACCCGGCGCGGGCGCGTCCGTACGCAAGCTCGTCCAGACCCCGCACCAGCAGCGGACCGCCGAGCTCACGCTCGAACTGCTGGGACCGGCGGGCGCGGTGAGCGAGGGGGCGGGGAAGCGGGCGGTGCACGGCATGCTCATGTCCCGCTGCCTGACCATCGCCGGGGGCACCACGCAGGTCCAGCTCAACGTCGTCGCCGAGCGGATCCTCGGCCTTCCCAGGGACTGAAAGGTAGGGGTGACACGCATGAAGTCGTACATCGTGGGCGTCGGCATGACGAAGTTCGAGAAGCCGGAGTCGAGGGACTGGCAGTACTGGGACATGGCGAAGGAGGCCGGTGACGCGGCGCTCGCGGACGCGGGCATCGACTACGGGCTGGTCGAACAGGTACCGGTGGGCTACTGCTTCCAGGCCTCCACGGCCGGCCAGCGGGCGGCGTACGAACTGGGCCTGAGCGGAGTCCCCGTCTACAACGTCAACAACAACTGCGCGACGGGCTCGACGGCGCTGATGATGGCCCGGCAGTTCGTCGAAGGCGGGATCAACGACTGCGTGCTCGCGCTCGGCTTCGAGAAGATGAAGCGCGGCGCGCTGGGCGGCGGAGCCGACGGCGGGGACTTCAAGACCTCGCCGGTGGCCCGGCACTACGGGATCATGGCCGCCGGGCACGGCTTCGAGATGTCCCCGCCGACCGCGCAGATCTTCGGGAACGCGGCCCGGGAACACATGAAGCTCTACGGCACCACGGCCGCGCAGCTGGCGGCCGTCGGCGCGAAGAACCACCGCCACTCGGCGAACAACCCCAACGCGCAGTTCCAGGACGTCTACACGGTGGAGGAGATCCTCGCCGCGAAGACGATCCACGAGCCGCTGACGAAGCTCCAGTGCTCGCCGACCTCGGACGGGGCGGCGGCCGCGGTGGTCGTATCGGAACGCTTCGTGGAGCGGCACGGGCTGGGGGACCGGGCGGTGGAGATCGTCGCCCAGTCCATGACCACGGACACCGAAGCCTCCTTCGCGTCCGGCTCCTGCATCGACGTGGTCGGCAAGCCGATGACCGCGGCGGCGGGGCGGGCGGTGTTCGAGGCGTCCGGGCTCGGGATCGGCGACGTGGACGTCATCGAGCTGCACGACTGCTTCTCGATCAACGAGCTGCTGACGTACGAGGCGCTGGGCATGTGCGAGGACGGGGGCTCGGGCGCGCTGGTGGAGTCGGGCGCGACGACGTACGGCGGCCGGTGGGTGGTCAACCCCTCCGGCGGCCTCATCTCCAAGGGGCACCCCCTGGGGGCGACGGGCCTTGCGCAGGCGGCGGAACTCGTCTGGCAGCTGCGTGGCGCGGCGGGGGCGCGGCAGGTCGCGGGGGCGCGGGTTGCGCTGGCGCACAACATCGGCCTCGGCGGGGCGGCGGTGGTCACCCTCCTGCGGCGGTAGCCCGTGGCCCTGTGCGGCGCCGCGCCGTTGCCGGGGACTCCGTCCCCGGGCGCCTCAAACGCCGGCGGGGCTGGGTTGTGCCGGTGCGGCGTTTGCTGCGTGGGGTGGGGCGGTGCCGGGGTCGGGGTGGGGTGTTGGCCTGGACTGCATGATTTAGGCGCCCTGACCCCTACGTTCGACAGTTTTGGCTTCCCCATGCGCCACAAATCACGCTCTACGTCCAGGCCAACACCCCACCCCGCCCCCGTCCCCGCCCCCGGGCGCAGGCATTACAGCCGTCCGGCGTTTGAGGACCGGGTCCGGGCGGAGCCCGGGGACAGCCTCAGCCCCGCCGGCGTTTGAGGCGCGGGTCCGGGCAGAGTCCGGGGAACGGGCGAAGGGTGGGTAGGGGAACTCCGCCCCGCGCAGCGGCACGCTCGCAGCCGGGGCTGCGGGGGTGGGGTGGCTCCGCGCAGAGGCACGGTTCGCAGCCGGAGGTGTGGGTGGCTCCGCGCAGCGGGTCAGGTGCGGGCCGGGGTGAGGGGGGACAGGGTCGGCATCAGGCGTAGGGCGTTGTCACGGTTGATCGCCCGATGCTGCGCCGACGTCAGCGCAGCATCACCCGCCAGCGCCGGCAGGGCCACGTCCGTGACCATCTCCGCGGGACACGCGGGCCAGTCCGAACCGAAGAGGATGCGGTCGGGGGATGCCATCGCCAGCAGGGTGCCCGCCGGGGACATGGGCCCGGCGGTGTCGTAGTAGAAGCGGAGCAGGTGGTCCCGGACCATCGCCGGGTCGACGGGCGGAGTGAGCGCGCCGGCGAAGGCCTGTACGCGGGTGGCGATGTGCGGGAGGAAGCCGCCCGCGTGCGGCAGGATCACGGACAGGTTCGGGAACCGGTCCAGCGTGCCCTTGTGGATCATGTTCAGGGCGGCCCGCGTGGTGTCCAGCAGGAAGTCGCACAGGAAGTTCGGGATCCCCGGAACGGACACGGCCCCGGGCCCGCCGCCCGCCCCCGGCAGGTTGTGCGGGTGGGTGTCCACGACGGCGGACCGTTCGTCGAGTTCGGCGAGGAGCGGGTCGTAGGAGGGGTCGCCCAGGTAGACGCCGCCGTAGTTCGCGGTCACGTTCACCCCCACCGCCCCCAGCTCGTCGAGCCCGCGCCGCAGCGCCCAGCGCGAGACGTCCGGGTCGTCGAGGAAGAGCGGGGCGTGGAAGGCGAAGCGGCCCGGGTGGGCTTCCGTCACCTCTGCCGCCGCCCGCAGGGTGATGTCCGTGGCCTCGCGCAGCTGCGCGGACGTCGCGTAGCGGGCCGGGAGCATCGGCTTGAGGACGGCGGTGGCGATGCCCGCCCGGTCCATCAGCTCCAGGGCCGCCGCCGCGTCCCAGCGCGCCCACGGCGGCAGGGCCTTGCGGTTGGCCAGGCCCTGGCCTTCGGCCCACTCCAGCCACTGCGGGGCGCAGAAGTGGTGGTGGACGTCGATCCTGCTCTGGCTGCCGTCGTCCGGCGGGGTGATGTCTGCGATGTCCGGCATGGGGGGACCTTATGGCGGGGCCGCGCGGGTGGCCGCGGGACAGGTCGGGGACCCGGCCGATCCCCTCAGGCGGGCGTAGTTTCGGGCCCGAACGGGGTAACGGAGGTTATGCGGGCCGCGGGCCGCGGGAGTGAGGTGGCTGGACAGTCGAGCCCCGAGCCCCACGAGAGGTCTGAGCCGTGACGACCGAACCCGCAGTGGCAGTGAGTGGCGGCCTCCCCGTCGGCGAGGCCGTGGCGGCCGTGTCCATGGGCACGCCGGAGTACCGTACGTGCCCGTACCCGGTCTACCGGTCGCTGCGCGAGCAGGCCCCCGTCGCCAAGCTGACCACGCGCCACGGGGTGGACACGTATCTCGTCACCCGGTACGAGGACGCCCGCTTCGCGCTGTCCGATCCGCGCATCGGCAAGGACATGCACGAGGGCATCGACATCTACCACGCGGTCTTCGGGGACACCTGCGACGCCCTCGACGACAACCTGATCTTCGCCGACCCCCCTCGGCACACCCGGCTGCGGCACATCGCCCACGAGGCCTTCACCCCGCGCCACGTCAAGCTGCTGCGCCCGCGCATCGAGCAGCTCGCCGGCGAACTGCTCGCCAAGTGTCCGACGGACGCCCCCGTCGACCTGATGGCCGCCTTCGCCCTGCCGCTGCCGGTCATGGTCATCTGTGAACTGCTCGGCATCGTCGGGGACGAGCGCGCCGACGTCCTGAAGTGGTTCGGGCAGGTGACGCGCTCCCGGTTCAGCAAGGACGCCGCCGACGACCTGGCCGCGGCCGAGCACTGGCTGCGGAACTACTTCCTCGGCCTGGTCGCCCGCAAGCGCGAGCAGCCCGCGGACGACTTCCTGACCGTGCTGATCCAGACGCAGCACGAGGACGGGGCCCTGACCGACGACGAACTCGTCTCGATGATGTGGGTCCTGCTCTTCGCGGGCCACAAGACCACCACGTACCAGATCGGCAACGCGGTCTTCGCGCTGCTGTCCCACCCCGACCAGCTGGCGCTCGTACGGGAGGACCGGGGGCTGCTGCCCCAGGCGGTCGAGGAGCTCGTCCGGTTCGAATGCTCCGTGGAGACCTCCACGTTCCGCTACGCGCTGGAGGACGTGGAGATCGGGGGAGTCCTCGTGCCGAAGGGGTCGCTGGTGCAGATCGCGATCTCCTCCGCGAACCGCGATCCGGAGAAGTTCGCGGAACCGGACACCCTGGACGTGACGCGCAAGGGCTTGCAGAGCACCCACCTCGGCTTCGGCCACGGACCCCACTACTGCCTGGGTGCGCCGCTCGCCCGCATGGAGCTGGAGACCGCGCTGACGGCCCTGCTCGACCGCTTCCCGGACATGGTCCTGGCGACCCCGGAGCCGGGACACGAGGAGTGGCTCAAGGGGCCCTTCCCGGCCTTCCGCGGGCTGGAGCGGCTGCCCGTCGCCCTGGATCCGTCGCGGACGGTCGACGACTGGACGGCCCCCGCCGCCGGCTGACCACCACGCGTTGGCCCTTCGCGCCGCCATCGAGCCGCCCCGCGGATCCTCCCGGAGGATCCGCGGGGCGGGCGCATGTCCGGTCGGGCCTACGAGGCTTGCGCGCTTACGGGGCCTGCGGGCCTACGAGGCCTGCGGTGCCCGGGGTGTCTCCAGCGCCGGGTCGACCACCGACTCCCCCCGGGAGGCGCGGCGGACGGAGTCCGCGAGGTCTTCGACCGGGCCGTCCCGCAGGACCAGTCCGGCCGCGCCGGCGGCGAGGGCGGCCTCTGCCAGGCCCGGATGGGCGGAGCCGGTCAGGACCAGGATCCGGCATTCCGGATCCTCCGCCAGGAGTGCGGGGACGCGCTCCACCGACTCCGTCAGGGCCACCGCGGGCCGGGCCAGCGGCGAAGTCACGACCTTGATGTCCGGCTGGAGGCCGAGGAGGACCGCCAGGGCCGGGTTCGGCGGGTCCAGGAGCACCCGCAGGGATCGGGCAGGGCGCTGGGAAACGGGCATCTCGTCCACCCGGTCAGGGTAGGGGCGAAGTGTCCCGTACCGGCGCAACGCGCCGTGCGCGAAGAGTGGCTGACAGATCGTCAGGAGTCTTCCCAAGTGCTGGGGCGTGCGTTATACATTCCTTCACCGGGCAACCTAGAACGCGTTCTAGAGTGCCGGGTCCCGCATACGACCTCGGTGCGGCCGACGGTGCGGACGGCCGCGCCGAGGTCTTCCAAGGCACCGAGCTTCCACAGCCGGTGCCTCACAGCCGGTGCCTTACGGCCGGTGCTTCACAGCCGGTGCTTCACAGCAGGTGCCTCAAAGACGGTGTTTCCAACACAGGGAGCAGCACGCCCATGCCGATCGATGCCGCCAAGGCCCTCGCCGCCGAACCCCGCAAGGGGAACATCGCCTGGGACCACAAGGACATCCAGCTCTACCACCTCGGACTGGGCGCGGGGACCTCCCCGAACAACCCCGGGGCAGCCACCGACCCCGACGAGCTGCGCTACACCCTGGAGTCCAAGCTCCACGTGCTCCCCAGCTTCGCGACCGTCGCGGGCGCGGGCATGGCCATGATGGGCGGCCTCGCCGCACCGGGCATCGAGGTCAACCTCGCCAACGTGCTGCACGGCAGCCAGTCCATCGAGCTGCACCGGCCCATCCCGGTCAAGGGGGAGGCCGCCTCGACCGCCACGGTCGCCGCGGTCTACGACAAGGTGAAGGCCGCCGTGATCGTCCTGCGCACCGAGGTCGCGGACGCCGACGGGCCGCTGTGGACCTCCGACGCGTCGATCTTCGTACGCGGTGAAGGCGGCTTCGGCGGCGACCGCGGCCCCTCAGTGAAGGCCGAGCAGCCCGAGCGGGCGCCCGACCGGATCGAGGAGCGCAAGATCCGCGAGGAGCAGGCGCTGCTGTACCGCCTCTCCGGGGACTGGAACCCGCTCCACGCGGACCCCGAGTTCGCCAAGCTGGCCGGCTTCGACCAGCCGATCCTGCACGGCCTGTGCTCGTACGGCATGACCCTGAAGGCCGTGGTGGACACCGTTCTGGACGGCGACGTGTCCCGCGTCCGCGCCTACCGCACCCGCTTCGCCGGGATCGTCTTCCCCGGCGAGACCCTGCGGATCCGGATGTGGCAGGAGCCCGGCCGCGTCCTGGTCACGGTGAGCGCCGCCGACCGGGACGACGCCCCGGTCCTCGCCGACACCGTCGTCGAACACTCCTAACCCGTCAGAGACACCGCCCGTCAGAGACACCGTCAGGCAGACCGAAGGAGCCGCACCGTGCGCGCAGCACTGCAGAGCGAGATAGGCCAGGACAAGCTCGAGGTCGTCGAGGACATGCAGGCCGTGGGCTTCGGCCCCGGCAAGGTCAAGATCCGCATCAAGGCCACCGGCCTGTGCCACTCCGACCTGTCCGCGATGAGCGGCGTCCTCCCGCAGCCCGCCCCCTTCATCCCGGGCCACGAGGGCTCCGGCGTGATCACCGACGTCGGCGACGGGGTCACCAGCCACAAGATCGGCGACCGGGTCCTGGTCTGCTGGCTCCCGCCCTGCGGGCACTGTCCCTCCTGCAAGCGCGGCCAGGGCCACCTGTGCCTGGAGGCCTTCGGCAACGTGGCCACCCCCAACTTCCAGCGCGGCGAGAGCCCCATCTTCGGCTTCGCGGGCACCGGCACCTTCGCCGAGGAGATGGTGGTCCCGGCGGGCTGCGCCGTACCCATCCCGGACGACGTGCCCTTCGACATCGCCGCCCTCATCGGCTGCGGGGTCACCACCGGCCTCGGAGCCGCCATCAACACCGCCAAGGTGGAGGCCGGTTCCTCGGTCGCCGTCATCGGCTGCGGCGGCGTCGGCATCTCCGTCATCCAGGGCGCCAAGGTGCAGGGCGCGGCCCAGATCATCGCCGTCGACCCGGTCGCCTCCCGGCGCGAGGCCGCGCTGCGCTTCGGCGCCACCGAGGCGGTCTCCCCGGAGGAGTTCGCCGACGCCAAGAACCGGATCACCGCGGGCGAGGGCTTCGACTACGTCTTCGAGGTCGTCGGCAAGTCCGCGACCACCAAGACCGCCTACGACATGACCCGCCGCGGCGGCTCCGTCGTCGTGGTCGGCGCAGGCGCGCTCGACGACAACTACTCGATCAACATGTTCTCCCTCTTCTTCGACGAGAAGAAGATCCTGCCGTCGATGTACGGCGGCGGCGACGTGCTCCGCTCCTACGAGCGCACCATCGCGCTGTGGCGGGCCGGCCGGGTGGACCTGGCGGGCCTGATCACGCACCGCGTGCAGCTCGCCGAGATCAACGACGCGCTCGACCAGATGCGTACGGGCGTGGCCCTGCGCACCTGCATCGAACTCTGACCCGTTTCGAGAGGAACCGTACGGATGTCACTGCCACTTGAGGGACTCGTCGCCATCGTCACCGGGGCGGGCCGCGGCCTCGGCCGGTCCGAGGCGATCGAACTCGCCCGGCTCGGCGCGAGCGTGGTCGTCAACGACTTCGGGCAGCCCGGCCGCGACGGCTCCGGCGAGGCCTCGGCCGCACCGGCGGAGGAGGTCGCGGCGGAGATACGCGCCGCCGGCGGACAGGCGGTGGCGCACCTGGGCGACGTGGCCGACTTCGAGCAGGCGCGCGAGCTGGTCGAGCTGGCCGTGAACAGCTTCGGCAAGCTCGACATCCTGGTCAACAACGCGGGCATCCTGCGCGACCGGATGGTCTTCTCGATGTCGGAGTCGGAGTGGGACTCGGTCATCCGGGTCCACCTCAAGGGCCACTTCAACACGACCCACTTCGCCTCCGTGCACTGGCGCGAACGCTCCAAGGCGGCCGGCGGGCCGGTCTACGGCCGGATCATCAACACCTCCTCCGAGGCCTTCCTCGGCGGCTCGGCCGGCCAGCCCAACTACGCGGCGGCCAAGGGCGGCATCGTGGGCCTGACCACGTCCACCGCCCTGGCCCTCGGCAAGTACGGGGTCACGGCCAACGCCATCTGCCCGCGCGCCCGTACCCGTATGACCGAGGACGTCTTCGCGGGCTTCCAGGTCCCGGAGGAGGGCAAGCTCGACGCCCTCGCCCCCGAGCACGTCTCCCCGCTCGTCGGGTACCTCGCCTCACCGGCCTCGGCCAAGGCCAACGGCCAGCTCTTCGTCGTCCACGGCGGCATCGTGGTCGTCATGGAACGCCCCAGGGTGGCGGCGAAGTTCGACACCACCAAGGAGGCCTTCTCCTACGAGGAACTCGACGGACTCCTCACCCCGCACTACGACTCCCGCCCCGAGAACGAAACCTTCGCGGCGACGGAAGTCCTCGGCCTCAAGCACGACGGCTGACACCGCGCCTCAGGGGCGGCGGGTCCTCGGACCCGCCGCCCCGCGGGCGTGCCCGCGCGCCCGCCCCTACCGCGCCAGCGCGAAGGCCAGCGGTCCGTGCAGGTCGGCGGGCTCCCGGTAGTGCACGCCGGTCATTCCGAGCGCCTCGGCCGCCTCGATGTTCTCCAGCCGGTCGTCGATGAACAGGCACCGGTCCGCAGCGGCTCCCGCACGCCCGGCTGCGATCTCGTAGATCTCCCGGTCGGGTTTGGCCACGCCCACCCGGGCGCTGCTGACCACGTGATCGGCGAGATCCGCCAGCCCCAGCGCTTCGAGGTCGTCCTCCAGGTCGAGGGTCGCGTTGGTGACCAGGACCAGGGGCGTGCCCGCGGCCCGGACCCGGCGCAGCATCGCGACCACCGTCCCGTCCGCCGAGAACGGCGACCCGGCGAAGGCCCGGGCCAGCTCGTCCGCGCGGGCCGGCGAGACCCGGCCGTCCTGCGCCAGCTCGGCCGCTATCGCCCGGGTCCATTCCTCCCGGGTGGTGCGCCCGAGGAGCAGCGGCCCGTCCAGGGCCGGGGCGAAGGCGACCGAGGAGGTCGTGCCCGGAGCGAGGCCGGCCGCCGCCTCCAGCTCGGTCACGTACGCCGTGTCGTAGAAGCGGATCACGTTGTCGAGGTCGCAGAGGACCGCGTCGTAGGGCTTGGAGTTCGTCACCGGCCCTGGATAGCAGACGCCCGGAAGCCGCACCCGCTCACCCCAGCGGGGCCTGCTGCAAGGGGACCGGGCGGGCCGGGGCCGGGGGGAGGGGGATGGGGTCCAGGCGGATCGGCGGGGGCGGGGAGACCGGGAGGGCCATGCCCAGGAGGCCGCACGGCACTTCGGGGGTGGCGTACGGGAGGTGCAGGCGGCCCTCCGGGGTCCAGCGGCCCGTTCCGCCGAGCCAGCCGGCCGGGGCGCCGAGCCGGAACACGTGCCGGTCGGCGGGGCGCCACAGGGCGAGCCCCGCCACGGAGCCGCCGTAGCCCTCGCCGGCCTCGTCCACCCGCAGCGCCACCCCGCAGCTCTCCGGCATCAGCACCTGCCCGGGCTGCACCGCGAACGGCGTGGCCGTGGCCCCGACGGCCCGCAGGCACTCCGGGAACCGCACCGGCCGGGCGCTGCCCAGGACCCCCCAGCCGAGCCGGGGTTCGCCCGGAGCGTCCGAACGGATCAGCAGCAGCCCGCTGTCTGCATCGGCCAGCAGCAGCCGGTCGTTGCTGGCCTCCGCGATCTGCAGCAGCGGCGACACCTCCCCGCCCCGCCGCAGGTCCACGGCCACCGCCTTGGTCACCGCCCCTTCCGGGCCGTCCAGTTCGCGGTCCAGCGCCAGCAGCCGGCCCGTCCGGTCCAGCCAGACCCCGCCCGAACAGCGCCCCGGGATCAGGGCGGCCCGCTCCGGCCCGAAGGGGACCCCGGCCACCTGCCACACCGTGGTCGAGGTGGCCCCCACGGCCAGGGCGAAGGCCCCGTGCCCGTCGGGGGACGGGGGCAGCAGGGTGACCCGTACGCCGTCGGCCACCGGGATCCCGCCGAGCTGCAGCTCCCCGGTCCGGGGCCCGGCCCCCGCCTCGCCCCCGCCCGTCGGGTACAGCAGCACGAAGGCGTGCCGCTCCGCGACCCGCCGGTGGATCAGCACCCGCCCGTCGGTCAGCGGCAGCACCTCGCTGTCGGCCTCCTCGGGCTGGGCGAGGGGCAGGGGCACCGCGTACGGCTCGGGCCCGGTCAGCGTCCAGCGCTCCGGGTAGCGCGCCTCACCCTCCCCGGCCAGCCGGGCGGCGTAGGACCCGTCGGCGGCGATGGTGAACGGGGTCGCGCTGGTCTTCTCGATGGCACAGACAGTCATCTGCGGGCACCTCCGCCGAGGAAGGTAGTGATCGCGCTTCTCTCCGGACAACGCGACAATCCCCGCTTCACACGTACGTGTGGCGGAGTGACGATTCAGCTGAGGTGGGGGAGGTGATTGTGCTGTGCGATATCGGGGCGTTTGGGGCGAGGGGCCTGGTTAGGTACGCCTAACCCGCTTTTTCGGATCTTCATGTGTTTCGCCCGCTCCCCGCCCTCAGGAGACCTCCCGCGTCCCTCCGACCTCGCACGCGCCGAGGTTCATCCCCGGGGAAAACAGCCCCCGGGGACCAGACCGGGCCGGTCGCCACGGACGGTAACCTTGGCCTGTGCCCCGTCTCTCTGAAGTCATCGCCGCGCTGGACGCTCTCTGGCCCCCCTCGCGGGCCGAGGAGTGGGACGCCGTCGGCACCGTCTGCGGCGACCCCGACGCCGAGGTCACCCGGGTCCTGTTCGCCGTCGACCCCGTCCAGGAGATCGTCGACGAAGCGGTGAAGCTGGGTGCCGACCTGCTCGTCACCCACCACCCCCTCTACCTGCGGGGCACCACCACCGTCGAGGCCGGCACCTTCAAGGGTCGCGTCGTGCACACGCTGATCAAGAACGACATCGCGCTGCACGTCGCCCACACCAACGCCGACACCGCCGACCCCGGCGTCTCCGACGCCCTCGCCGGAGCCCTCGACCTGCGCGTCACCGGCCCGCTCGTGCCCGACCCGAGCGACCCCGCCGGCCGCCGCGGCCTCGGCCGGCTCTGCGAACTGGACCGCCCCGAGACGCTGCGCGAGTTCACCGCGCGCGTCGCCGCCTGGCTCCAGCCGACCGCGCAGGGCATCCGGGTGGCCGGCGACCCCGACGCGATGATCCGTACCGTCGCGGTCAGCGGCGGCTCCGGCGACAGCCTCTTCGCGCAGGTCCGGGCCGCCGGTGTCGACGCGTACGTCACCGCCGACCTGCGCCACCACCCGGTGTCCGAGGCCCGCGAGCAGAGCCCGCTCGCCCTCGTCGACGCCGCCCACTGGGCCACCGAATGGCCCTGGTGCGAGCAGGCCGCGGCCCAGCTCGACGCCATCTCCGAGCGCAACGGCTGGGGTCTGCGGACCCACGTCTCGCGCACGGCCACCGACCCGTGGACGGCGCACGCGCCGTCCGTGACATCCCCTTCTCTCCCTGGAGCCCCCAACTGAACGCCGAGCCCGCCGACCAGATCCGACTTCTCGACGTCCAGGCCCTGGACGTCCGGCTGTCTCAGCTGACCCACAAGCGCAAGATGCTCCCGGAGCACGGCGAGGTCGACTCGCTGACCAGCGACCTGGCCCAGCAGCGCGACTTCCTCGTCGCCGCCCAGACGCAGGCCACCGACGCCGCCCGCGAGCAGACCAAGGCCGAGCAGGACGTGGACCAGGTGCGCCAGCGCGCCGCCCGCGACCAGTCCCGCCTGGACACCGGCGTCGGCATCTCCGCCCGCGACCTGGCCAACCTGCAGAGCGAGGTCGTCTCCCTCGCCAAGCGCCAGGGCGACCTGGAGGACGTGGTCCTGGAGGTCATGGAGCGCCTGGAGGGTGCGCAGGAGCGCGTCACCGAGCTCACCGACCGGGTCGCCTCCCTGGAGACCAAGCTCGTCGACGCCACCGCGCGCCGCGACGCCGCCACCGGCGAGATCGACGCCGAGCTCGCGGGCATCGCCAAGGACCGCGAGGTCATCGTCACCACGATGCCGGCCGCGCTGATCGCCCTGTACGAGAAGATCCGCGTGAAGCAGGGCGGCGTCGGCGCCGCCCGCCTGTCGCAGCGCCGCTGCGAGGGCTGCCGCCTGGAGCTCGACCTCGCCGAGGTCAACGAGATCAAGGCCGCCGCCCGCGACGAGGTCGTCCGCCACGAGAGCTGCGGCCGCATCCTGGTCCGCATGGCCGACGCGGGCATCTGATGCCGAAGTTCGTTGTGGAAGCCGACGGCGGCTCCCGGGGCAACCCGGGTCCCGCCGGCTACGGCTCCGTCGTCCTCGACCCGGTGACGGGCGAGACGCTGGCCGAGCGCGCGGAGTACATCGGCGTCGCGACGAACAACGTGGCCGAGTACAAGGGCCTCATCGCCGGGCTGAAGGCCGCCCACGAGCTGGACCCGGACGCGCTGGTCCTCGTGCGCATGGACTCCAAGCTCGTCGTCGAGCAGATGTCGGGCCGCTGGAAGATCAAGCACCCGGACATGAAGCCGCTCGCGGCGGAGGCGGCGAAGGTCATGCCGCGCGCGCAGGTGACGTACGAGTGGATCCCGCGCGAGAAGAACAAGCACGCGGACCGGCTCGCGAACGAGGCGATGGACGCGGGCAAGCGCGGCAAGCAGTGGGAGCCCGCGCAGTCGTCGGCCGCCCTCGACGCTTCGGCGGCCCGCACCCTGGCTACCCCGCCGCCGGCGGGCCCCGTGGGCGACGCCGCAGCGGGCGCCGCGGCCGTCCGCGCCGCCCTCGCCTCCGGCGGTGGTACGCGGATCCTTGCGGGCGCTGCTGCGGGCGTGCCGGCCGGCTCCGCCCCGGCCGGCGCCGACACCCTCTTCGGGGACCCGGCGGACCTCGCGGACCCGGCCCCGGCTCGCGGGCCGGACACGACCGGCGCGGGCGCGACCGGCGCGGGCACGACCGGCGCGGGCACGGACACCGGTCCGGCGACCGGCGCCGCCACAACGGCCGCCCCCGCCGCGGGACAGGGCTGGGGGCCCGACATGGGGCCTCCGGCCACCTTCGTGCTGCTGCGCCACGGAGAGACCGCGCTGACCCCGCAGAAGCGGTTCTCCGGCAGCGGCGGCAGTGACCCGGAGCTCTCCGCCGCGGGCCGCCGCCAGGCCGCCGCCGTGGCG
Organism: Streptomyces sp. NPDC058401; assembly: GCF_042722885.1. Taxonomy (NCBI): domain Bacteria; kingdom Bacillati; phylum Actinomycetota; class Actinomycetes; order Kitasatosporales; family Streptomycetaceae; genus Streptomyces; species Streptomyces sp. NPDC058401. The sequence goes on along the minus strand of NZ_JBHXKA010000072.1, from coordinate 10,478 downwards.
GAGTCGCTGGCCGCGCGCGGCACCATCGAGACGGTGATCAGCTCCCCGCTGCGCCGCTGCCGGGAGACCGCGCAGGCCGTCGCCGACCGGCTCGGGCTCACCGTCACGGTCGAAGAGGGGCTGCGCGAGGTCGACTTCGGCGCGTGGGAGGGGCTGACCTTCGCGGAGGCCCGCGAACGCCACCCGGAGGACCTCCAGGCGTGGCTGGACTCCCCGAAGGCCGCCCCCACGGGCGGCGGCGAGAGCTTCGCCTCGGCCACCCGCCGGATCTCGGCGACCCGGGACCGGCTGCTCGCCGAGCACGCGGGCCGCACGGTCCTGCTGGTCTCGCACGTGACCCCGGTCAAGATCCTGGTCCGCCTCGCACTGGGCGCCCCGCCGGAGGCCCTGTTCCGCATGGAGCTGTCGGCGGCCTCCCTCTCGGCGGTCGCCTACTACGCGGACGGCAACGCCTCGGTCCGCCTCCTGAACGACACGTCCCACCTGCGCTGACCCGCCGCGCCCGGCCGCACGACACGCCCCCCGCCCCGACCGGGCGGGGGGTCTTGTCGCAATCCCCGAGCCGCGCGGCGCCGCCGGTTGGCAGAAAGGGCGGCGTCGGCGTGAGGTCCGCAGGAGGGAGCCCGCCCGTGCAGCCGTACCCGTCCGGCTTCCGGTAGCACCCCCAGGAAGGTCGCGGCGCTGGAAGGCCGGCGCCCGCAGCCGCGGGAGGTCCGGCGCTCCTTCGCCAGCTGGCGGTACTGCTGTGCCTTCGCGGCATCCCCGTCCGCGGCCGCGAACCTCGCGGAGCGCGCCTCCCGCGCACGGGCCCGTACCGCCTGCCGGGCCGCCCTGCACGATCCGGAGACGGTGATCGAGCCCTACCGGCCCCGCTACGGGGCCCACTGGGAGGCCTGACCGCGCGTACGGGTACGACGAAGCCCCCGCACCCGAACGAACGGGAAAGCGGGGGCTGTTCGTCGACAGACGAGCCGGCCTGTACGCCGGGTTCTGTCACCCGGTGACCTCGCGGTCGCCGGGGAGACGGCCATCCATCTAGGACCGGCGTTGCCGCCGGCCTCGTGCGGTCTACCCGCGAACTCGGGCGGGCAGCCCTCGAACGTTCGCGCAGGGCCGTCCGAAAACGGCCCCTCTTGACCTTGCTCCGGGTGGGGTTTACCTAGCCGCCTGAGTCGCCTCAGGCGCTGGTGGTCTCTTACACCACCGTTTCACCCTTACCGGGGGCCGAAGCCCCAGGCGGTCTGTTTTCTGTGGCACTGTCCCGCGGGTCACCCCGGGTGGCCGTTAGCCACCACCCTGCCCTGTGGAGCCCGGACGTTCCTCGGCGGGATCCGGGGATCCCGACGCGGCCGCCCGGCCGACTCGTCTGTCGTGCCGCCCATCGTACCGGCTGCGTCATCACGGCTTGACCTTGACGCAGCGGCAGGGTTTCTACTTGCAGCATGCGGATCGGAGAGATCGCCGCGCTCGTCGGGCTCACCACCCGGGCGATCCGGCACTACCACCACGTCGGCCTGCTCCCCGAGCCGGACCGGCGCCCCAACGGCTACCGCGCGTACAGCGTGCGCGACGCCGTCCGGCTGGCCCGGGTGCGCCGGCTGACCGAGCTCGGGCTGAGCCTCGACGAGGTGCGCGACGTGCTCGCGGACGACGCGGGGCGCGAGCTGGCCGAGGTACTGGCCGAGCTCGACGCCGACCTCGCCCGCCAGCAGGCCGAACTGGCCGAGCGCAGAAGGCGCCTCGCCGTCCTGCTCGCCGCCCCGCCCGGGGAGGCCGAACCCCTCTCGCCCGCCCTCGCGGAGCTGTTCGCGAAGGCGCCCGCGACGGCCTCGCCGTCGGCCGCGCTCGACCGCGACCACCTGAGCCTGCTGGACGCCTCGGGCGCCGTGGGGGAGGAGCTCTACGCGGTACTGGGCGCGGTCGCCGCCGATCCGGCGGTGCTCGCGCTGTACGAGCGGCTCGACGCGCTCGCCGACGCGGACGGGGACGATCCCCGGATCGGGCCGCTCGCCGCGGAACTGGTGGCGGCGGTCCCGGCCGAGGCCTTCGCGGCGGTGGCGGCGGGGACGGCGGAGGGGACCGGCGGGCCGCAGGCGGCGCCGGGCTTCCTGGAGGCCCTGCTCGCCGAGTACGCCCCGGCGCAGGCGGAGGTCGTCCGCCGGGTGATCGAGGCCTTCACGGACTTGGGAGCCGCGCAGGCGAAGCAGACGCACCAGACACAGCCGACACAGCACACGAGCAGGGGCCGGGAATGAACGCGAACGCGATACGCGCCGCACGGACCGGGGTGGCCGCCGTGCTCCCCATGGAGCTGGCCCTGCTGGTGTGCCTGGCGGCCGGGGTGCGCCCGCCCGGCTGGGCCCTGGCCCTCGCCGAAGCGGTGGTCCTCGGGGTCCTCCTCCTGGAGGCCGCCGTCCTGTACTCCCTGTACGCCGCCTCCCGCGCCCGCGGCGCCGACCCCGCCGCGGCCCGCCGCGAGGCCGTCCGGGCCGTGGTCCCCGTACCCGTACGCCGCCTCGTGCTGCACGAGCTGCGCGCGTGCGGCGCGCTGGTCCGGTGGGCGCTGCGGCGGCCCCCGCACGGGGTGCGGCCCGGGGACCACGCAGCCCCGTACACCGGACCGCAGACGGCCATGATGTACGGGCTGGTGTTCGTGTCGCTGATCGAGACCGTGGCGCTGGCCTTCCTGATCCCCTGGCCGGCCGTCCACCGCGTGGTGCTCGTCCTCGACGTGTACGGGGTGGCGCTGGTGCTCGCCCTGCACGCCGCCTGCGTCACCCGGCCGCACGTGGTGCGCCCCGACGGGACCCTGCGCATCCGCTACGGAGCCCTCTTCGACCTGACCGTCCCGCCGGGCGCGGTGGCCTCGGTCCGGGTGGACCGGCGCTACCCCGAGGGACGGCTCGTCACCCTGTCCGAGGACGGGGTGCTCGACCTGATCGTCGGCAGCCAGACCACGGTCACCGTGGAACTGTCCCACCCGCTCCCCTTCCGCCGCCCGCTCGGCGCCCGCGCCGAAGCCCGGGTCATCCGCTTCCACGCGGACGAGCCCCGCGCGCTGGTCGAAGCACTGCGGCAGCCCACACCCCCGTGACGGGCTGTCGCAGTGCCGACGGTGTGCGCCGAGCGTGACAAGCCCGTGCGCCCTTGTCTTGTCGAAATCGGCACGGCCCGAAAATGGCGCGGAAGGAGCCCTAGCGGATCAGCCCGAAGGTGGTGGCGGCGACGGCCGCGCCCACCGCGGTGCCCGCGATGACCTGGGCGAGGGTGTGGTCCTTCAGCTCGACCCGGGACCAGCAGACGACGGCGACCACCGGGTAGGCGAGCAGCAGCCAGGGCCCGTAGGTCATGGCGAGCATGGCGACGCTCCCGGAGGAGACGGCCGCGTGCACGCTGATCTTCCAGGCGGGGGTCACGGCGAGCAGCGCCGCCAGGGTGACGAGCATGGCCGCGATCAGCGCGATCATGGTGCGGGGCGAGCCGAGGAGCGCCATCAGCAGGATGCCGGTGGCGACCGAGCCGATGATGAACACCATGACGACGATGCGCTGTTGGCGCTGGCCGACGTGCCGGTCGGCCCAGCGGCCGCGCCGGATCCCGTACTTGATGAAGGCCAGCGGGATGACCGCGGCGAACAGGCAGCCCAGGAGTCCCCAGCCGATCCCGGCGAGGCCGGCGGTGTGCCAGCCGATCAGGAGGGTGTCGGCGATGATCCAGGTCTTGGGATCGAGCCCGTCGGTGATCAGGCGGGCGGATCGGGACTCGGTGGGCTGGGTGAGCGCGGCGGTCACGCCGGGGCCTCCTGGCTGGTCGCGGTGAGGAACTCGTCGGCCACGGAGGAGTGGTAGATCCGGGCGAGCTGGATGAGGCGCAGTACTTCGGTGGTGAAGTCGAGGTCGTCGATGCCGTCGGAGGCCGCCGGCTCCTGGGCGCCGCGCGGCGGCAGGACCCCGCGGGCCTTGCCCTCGCGGGCCGCCCGCATCCAGAGGGCCTCGGCCGCCGGGCTCGTCTCCGGGTCGAAACCCGCCGCCAGAGCGGCGCGGTGCGCGCGCTCGCGGACCTCGGGGGCGGTGTACGCGTCCAGGGTCAGGGCGGCGTCGCGGATCTCGATCACCCGCCGGTACAGCCGCAGGCGCGGGCTGCGCAGGAGCCCCGTCTTCAGCACGATGTCGGGGGTGACCGCGGTCAGGTCCTGCCAGAGCGGCTGGAGCCGGCGGTGGTGGCGGCCGTCCTGGACGGTGCGCCAGGCCACGCCGAAGGCGGGGATGCTGCTCCCGATGAGGATGAAGCCGATCGCCAGGTACTTCAGCGCATCGGTGACGTTGTCGACCGCGATGTCGCTGGTGTCGTCCGTGAGTCGGGCGAGGCGGGTCGCGATGTATCCGGCCCGCAGCAGGGTGTAGAGCACGCCGACGGCGGTGCCGATGCCCATCAGGCGGACGCCGGTGCGCAGCCACAGGGCGCTGGCGTGCCGGGCGCTGCCCCAGAACAGCCAGGTGGCGGTGGCCATGGCGATGCCGAGGTAGACGACGAAGAGGAGGTAGTAGACCGTGGCCCAGCCGTTGCCGGCGGTCTCCTCGAAGAAGTCGGTCATCTCGTGGGGCCGCGGGACGAAGAACGCGAAGAGCACCGCCATGGCCGTCATCGCGGTCAGGGCGGCGTAGTGCCGGGCCCGCAGCCGGCGGCCGGTCTCCGGGCGGGCGATGGCGACGACGAAGTCGACGACCGCGCCGGCCGCGATCATGCCCAGCCAGTGCTTGACCAGCGTGGAAAGGTTGTTGACCCCCGCCCAGTCGTCCAGGGTGCGCATCACGCCGGGCAGACGGAGCGTCATGGAGACGGTCAGGGCGGCGAACGCCGCCCACAGGGCCCGCTGTTTGACCGACCGGACGGCCGAGGGGGCGCGCCAGAGCGTCACCGCCCAGAGCATGGCCAGGATGGCGATTTCGAGGTGTTTCACTTCACGACCACGTGTTTCGAACGGGGTGCCCGAGGGCGTCATGGAGACGTACGAGACGGTCCTCGGCCTCCGTGTCACTGGAGGTCGACTGCGTCCTGTCGTAGCGGCCGGCCCGCTCGTGGATGAGCGTGGCCAGGGTCTCCGCCTGCCGCTCCTGCGGGCTGGCGAACTTGCTCCGCCCCATGAGGTGCGCCAGGCGGTCGATGTCGAGGCCGAGTTCCTCGTCGATGGATTCGGTCATGCGGGCCACGTTGCGGATCCGGGCCGCCTCGGTGCGGATGATCGAGGCCACGGGCAGTTCGGGGCGGTCGATCCCGGAGACGGCCGTGTGCGTACGCGTCAGCAGGCGCTGGAAGTGCTCGGAGGCCCGGGCGATCTCCCGGTCCGACGCCTGTTCCGGGAGGTCGAGTTCGGGAGCGACGTGGCCGAGCAGCATGTGCGAGATCTCGTGGAGGACGATCTGCACCTTGAGGATCTCGGCGGCGACGGCGTCGTAGAAGACGAGGTCGGCGACGTCCAGTCCGAGCCAGATCCCGCAGGGCAGGGCCGGGTCGGGAGGTCCGTCGAGCGGCAGCAGGATGAGCGGCCGGCCGCGTTGCGCGGCTATCCCCTCGCAGAAGGCTTCGAGGTCGAACGGCCGGGGGATGACGAGCCGGTCGGCGACGGCGGCGCACTCCGCGTCGGCGCGCTTCCACCAGCGCATGGTCGCCCTCCCCGCCCGCGTAGTCGCCCAGTCCGCACACCCGATCGGGTTTGAGAGTAACCGGAAGCGAAGCAGGGGCTCACTGAGGGCGTACGGGTGGCCGGAATACGGCTGCGGAGGCGAGGCGCGTGGCTGATTCGCGCCTCAGGACTCCTTGCCGCGGCGTCGGCGGGGCTTCACATCCGGAAGCCCCTCGGCCTTGCGGAGCTGCTTGATCAAGCCGGTGACGGAGCGCATCGAGCCGGCGGACAGCCCGCTCAGCCGGAAGGCCGCGGCCTTCACCTGCTCGTCCTCCAGGACCTGGGCGAACTCGTCGGCCGCCGCGGCCTTGCCCATCTCCTCGCGCAGCCGCGCGATCCGCTCCTCGATCCGCTGCTCGATCGCCTGGGCGTTCTCGCCGTCGGCCAGGTACCCGACGGTGACGCCGAAGAAGTTGGCGATCGCGCGGATCGAGTCGATGCCCGGGTTCGGGTTGTTGTTCAGGCGGATGGTCTGGACCGTGCCGTGCGAGACGGAGGGTCCGGACAGCTTCTTGGTGCCCTCGGCGATCTCCTGGTACGTGTACGGCCCGCGGCCCGCAGGATGGATCGTCTCGATCAAGAAGCCGAGGCGGTCACCCATGGTGTCCCGCCGGCCGGTGGGGGTCTCCTCACCCATCACCGTCATCGCTCCCGTCTCCTGCTGGACCTGATGGTCCAGTACTAAATCATCACCAGCATTATCTACCTGCCTAGATGGCCTTTGCCACACAGTGCAACGAACTCCGTCTACCCAGCTAGCGGACCCAGTGGAATGTGACCCACGCCATATTGCCCTCGGGGCGCCCCGCAGGACCTTGACAGGGCATGCGTGCGGCGGCGTATCTTCGTCCAGCCGTCTAGCGCACTAGATGGCTCCGCGCTCAACTGCTCGACGCACAGCGTCTAGCCGACTGAGTCACGGAGCCGGTGGGCGAGGACGGAAAGGGGGAGGAGCCGCGATGCCGCCACGGCGGCAGGCTCCAGGTGCAGGACCAGGGGGTCGGAGCGCCCGCTCGTGGGCTGGGGTACGGGGGTCCTCAGCCCAGGGCGGGCGAACCGCCTGCCGACGGGAGCCGACGCCCGTCGGTGGGGTCCGGTGGAATCCAACGGGGGAGCCGCCGGGCGGAACGGTCCGGCTGCGACCCGGGACGCGATCCGAGGCGCGCCCCGGGTCGCGATCCGAGGCGCGCCCCGGGTCGCGATCCGGACTGCGATCCGGCAGGGTGCCGGGGCCCGGGCCGGCCTAGCCGGCCAGCATCACGCTGCTGACCCGCCCCGCCATCCGGTCCAGCGCCGAACCGGGCGCCAGCCCGCCCCGCAGCAGGACGAACCGCGACGGGGGCAGCCCCGTCATCGACTTCACCTCGCGGCTCAGGTGCGCCTGGTCGTGATAGCCGCACACCGCCGCCACCTGAGCCGCCGCCGTTCCCGCCGCCAGCATCCGCAGCGCGTGCTGCAGCCGGAACACCCGGGCCATCGCCTTGGGGGACAGCCCCACCTGCTCGCGGAACCGCGCCCGTACGGTACGGGCGCTCCACCCCGTCTCGGCGCTCACCCGGGTCAGGGAGAGGGTGTTCGACCAGAGCCCGGACAGGGCGCCGTCGACCTCGGGCGCGGGCGAGGGGCCGCAGTCGAGCCGGGCACAGAACAGCGCGTCGAGCAGGGCGAACCGCTCCGTCCACGAAGGCAGCGCCTGGAGCCGTTCGGTGAGGTGGCGGCCCTGCGGTCCGAGCACGTCCACCAGATCCACGTGGGCGTCCTCGAAGTGCCACATCGGGACGCCGAACAGCCGGTAGCAGCCCTGCGGGGTCATGTTCACCTCCAGCCCGTGCACGACCCCCGAGTGCACCCCGATCGCCGGCACCGTGCGCGGCCCGCTGATCATGGCCCGGGCGACGGGCCGCAACCGGGCCGCGGCGAGGTCCTCCGTACGGGAGACCCACAGACCCTCGGAGAAACTGAAGACCAGCGTCACGCAGCCGGTCGGCAGCTCCAGCCGGCGCCTCGGAGCGGTGAACTCGGTGTGGAACCCGGTGTAGTTGAGGATCAGCGGTCTCAGTGCGGCGGCCGGTGGGCGGCGGCGGGCCGATCGTCTGCCCGCGCCGGCGGCGGGCATCGTACATACGTCGAAGGCGTCGACCGATCCCATGTCCGGTCCCTCTCCCCGCAGTTGCGCGGCCGGTGGTACCGCGCGGTCGGCCGATGATTGCAGCTCAGGGGGAAGGATGGCCAGAGCGGTCCGACGGCGGATGGGGAGGTGGGCCTAGACCGGTGCGAAGAGCACCTTCGCCCGGCCCGGGTCCGCCTCCGTCAGGCGGACCGTGATCCGTTCGCCCAGTGGCAGTTCCCGCGCCGTGGACTCCACGCGGCCGATCACCGCCGGGTCCTCCAGATGGACCGTGCCGACCAGCGGCTCGTGGTCCTTGACGTCGATGACCGTCGCCTCGAAGGTCTCCCCGACGCGGTCCTTGAGCAGCGCCGCCTCCACCAGGTCCACGGACTCCCGCTCCGCGGAGTTCGCCAGCCGGGTGCCGTCCGCCATCTCCTTCGGCAGGGCGTCGAGCGCCTCCAGCACCCACCCCGGGGGTTCGGTCCCGGCGACGGCGGCCACACACAGCTCGCCCGTGTACCGGTCGACGAGCCGGCGCAGCGGCGCGGTGCAGTGGGCGTACGGGGCCGCGACCGCGGCGTGCAGGACGGGGTCCGGGGTCTCGCCGCCGGTGAAGACCGTGTAGCCGGCGCCGCGCAGCAGGGCCGTGCACTCCTGGAGGAAGGCGGCGTGGGCGGGCCGGTGCGGATCGAGCCCGCGCACGAGCTCCGCGTACGGGACGTGGTGCGGCCACTCGATCCGCAGGGCCTTCGCCGCCCGGCGCAGCCGCCCGACGGCTCCGTCGGGGGCCGTCGGCAGGGTCCGTAGGATGCCGGTCCCGGCGGCGAGCATCAGGTCGGCGGCGGCCATGCCGGTCATCAGGGAGATCTGCGCGTTCCAGCCGTCGGCCGGGAGCGGAGCCCGGTAGGCCAGGCTGTACGAGCCCTCGTGCTCGATGATCTCCTGCTCGGGCACGTTCAGCGAGATCCCCCCGCGCTCCGCCTCCAAGGCCTCGCGCAGCCGCCCGATGTCCCTCAGCAGGGCCAGCGGCTCCTCGGCGGTGCCCGCGTCGATGGCCTTCTGCACGCCCTCGTAGTCGAGTTTGGCCCGGCTGCGCACGAGCGCGCGGCGGACCTCGGTGTCCTCCACCCGGCCCTCGGCGTCCAGGTCGAACCGCCACAGCAGGGCCGGGCAGGTCTGGTCGGGGAGCAGGCTGGCGGCGCCCTCCGAGAGCACGGCCGGGTGCAGGGGGACCCTCTCGTCGGGGAAGTAGAGGGTGGTGACCCGGCGGTGTGCCTCGGCGTCGAGGGCCCCGCCGGGGGTGACGTAGGCGGCGACGTCGGCGATGGCGTAGTGGACCCGGTACCCGCCCGAGGGGCGCTTCGCCAGGTGCATGGCCTGGTCCAGATCGCGGGATGCCGGCGGATCGATCGTGAAGAAGGGGAGGTCGGTGGCGTCGAAGTCCGGCAGGCGGGGGCTGCGCACCGCCCGTTCGGCCTCGGCGAGTACGGGCGCCGGGAACTCCTCCGGCACCCCCAGCTTCGTCCGCAGTTCACGCAGCGCGGCCCGCAGAGCAGCCCCGTCTGCGCCGGTCATGATCATGTGACGGCGTGGCATGAGCCGAGCCTATGGCCGGTGGGCCCGGGCGGCACGGCGAGCCGTCTACCCTGGTCGGGGGCCGCACCCCCGCCGCTGTGCCGTGCCCGTCCGAAGGAGAACCACCGTGCTCGTGCTGCTGCCGCCGTCCGAAGGAAAGGCCGCCGGCGGCTCCGGCGCACCGCTGAAGCCGGAGACGCTCTCGCTGCCGGGGCTGGCCGCGGCCCGCGCCGCGGTGCTGGAGGAGCTGGTCGAGCTGTGCGTGGGCGACGAGCTGAAGGCCCGCGAGGTGCTCGGCCTGAGCGAGGGCCTGCGCGGCGAGGTCGCCAAGAACGCGGAACTGCCGACCGCGGTCGCCCGCCCGGCCGGGGAGATCTACACGGGCGTCCTCTACGACGCGCTGGGCCTGTCGACCCTGACGCCGCCGGCGGCGTCCCTGGCCGCGGATTCCCTGCTGGTCTTCTCGGGCCTGTGGGGAGCGGTCGGCATCGCGGACCGCATCCCCTCCTACCGCTGCTCGATGGGCGTGAAGCTGCCGGGGCTGGGCGCGCTGGGCGCGTTCTGGCGCGAACCGATGGCCTCGGTGATGCCGGAGGCGGCGGGGCAGGGCCTGGTCCTGGACCTGCGGTCCTCGGCGTACGCCTCCGCGTGGAAGCCGAAGGGGGAGGTGGCGGGGCGCACGGCCACGGTCCGCGTGCTGCACTCCCAGATCGTCGACGGGGTGGAGAAGCGGTCGGTGGTGAGCCACTTCAACAAGGCCACCAAGGGCCGCCTGGTCCGCGACCTCCTGTCGGCGGGCGCGGTCCCCGCGTCCCCGGCGGAGCTGGTGACGGCCCTGCGCGACCTGGGCTTCACGGTCGAGGCCGAGGCCCCCACGAAGCCGGGCAAGCCCTGGTCCCTCGACGTGGTCGTCACCCAGATCCACTGACCCCTTCAAGCCGCCCGGCGTTTGAGGACCGGGGTCTGGGGCGGAGCCCCAGGAGCGGTCCGGGCGCAGCCCGGGGAACGGGCGAAGGGCGGGTAGGGGACCCAGCCCCGCGCAGCGGCCGGGGGCACCCGTGCGGCGCCGTTGCGGGGGGGGGGGGGGCCCGCGCGCGCGCGCGGCCGCCC
>NZ_JBHXKA010000071.1:0-40432 GCF_042722885.1 Streptomyces sp. NPDC058401 | reverse complement strand
GGTTGTCCTGGCGCCCGGCGTGCCGCGGACGCGCCCGGCCGTATATTTCGGATCTTGTCGGGCCGGCCGACAAGATCCGAAAGAGACGGCCTGAGCCCCTCCCCGGGGGCCGGGAAGGGGCTCAGGGAGGGGCTCCGGTGCTTGCGGTCAGCTCGGGTTGGTGGGGATGACCGCGGTGCGCTCGGCGGTCGTCTTGCCGCGCAGCGCCTTGCCGAGGACTCCGGCGACGTCCTGCGGGGTGACGGCGGTCTTCTCGCCGGTGCCGCGCATGATGAGGACGCCGTCGAAGGTGTTCCCGTAGGCCGTCTTGAGGGCTTCCAGGTCGTACTTCTCGACGAGGTGGCCCTCGACGACCTGCATGCTCAGGATCTTCGGCAGGGACTTGGCGCCCAGCGGGATGGACTTGAGGCCCGCCTTGACGAGGACCGGCGCCGACATCGCGGGCTGGGCGAAGTCCTTCATGGCCCGGTCCAGTTCGGCCTGGCCGACGACCGGGTCCTTGGTGGCGACCGGGAGCGTGACCGGGGCGGCCTGGCCGGTGGCGACCATGTCGTGGAAGGCCTTGGTGACCAGGCTGACGGAGCCGTCCACGTCGAGGGTGGAGCCGGGCTTGCCGGGGACGGCGAGGGCCTTGCCGGTGTCGAAGGTGATGGTGCCCTCGGTGGCGGTGCCGGCGGTGCCGGCCAGCTCCTGGAGGGCGACCCGCAGCTTCTCCTCGTCGGTGGGCAGGACGGCCTCGGCCTTGCGCTCGCTGCCGAAGAGCGAGCCGATGACCGTGACGGGGTTGTAGTCGCTGCCCGCGGCGTTGCGGACGGTGGTCTGGCTGTCCAGGCTCAGGCCGGCCTTCTCGGGCTTCAGCTCGACCGGCTTGCCGCCGACGGTGAGCTGGAGCGGGGCGACGGCGCGGTTGCCGAAGGAGGTCTGGAGCTTGGCGACGGCCTCGTCACGGCTGCCGCTGATGTCGACGCCCTCGACGGTGGTGCCCTTGGGGACGTCGGAGTGGTTGAGGAGCAGGCCGGCTCCGTAGGCCACGCCGACCAGCACGAAGAGGGCTCCGCCGAGGAGGACCACCTTGCTGCGGCCCTTCTTGGCGGGCTTGGCCGGGGCGGGCGCCTTGGCCTTGGCCTTGTTCGCGGGCGCCGGGACGGGCGCGGGCTGCGGGTATCCGGCCGCGTCCAGCTCGGGGCCGGGCCAGCTCGGCTCCTGCGCCCCGCCCACCGGTACGGAGCCCAGCGCGGGTCCGCCGGTCGGCCCGTCGGGGCCGCGGCCGTTGGCGCTGCCGGGCCAGGCCGGGGCGGGCGGCACGGGGGCGACCAGTGCCTTGGCGACGGGACCGGTGGTGGGGCCGGAGCCGTAGTCGACGCCGGCCTGCGGCACGGGCGGTCCGGCGGGGCCGGGGCCCTGCGCGGGGCCCCCGGGGCCGCCCGTGCGGGGACCGCCGGGGCCTGCGGGCGGCGCGGGGTAGCCCGCACCCGGCCCGGTGCCGACACCGGGGCCGCCGGGCCCGCCGGGGCCGGGGCCCATCGGTGCACCGGGCCCGGGGCCCATCGGTGCGCCCGGGCGCGGGCCTGCCGGGCCCTGGGCGTAGCCCTGCTGCGCGGGCCCGTCGAAGCGCGGGCCGCCGGCCTGCGCCTGGGCGGGACCGGGGCCGGGACCTCCGGGACCGGGACCACCGGGGCCGCGACCCATCGGAGCACCGGGACCGGGGCCCATGGGCGCACCCGGGCCGGGACCCATCGGCGCGCCCGGGCCCGGGCCGAAGCCCTGCTGCGCGGGACCGTCGAAGCGGGGGCCGCCGGCCGGAGCCGGTCCGCGTCCCGGGACCGGGGCGGGAGCCTGCACCGGGGCGGGGCCGGAGCCGGCCTTGCGCGGGGCGAACCAGTTGCTGGGCATCTCCCCGCCCGGACCCGGCTCGGGCGCCACCGGCGGGGCGGCCACGGGCTCGGGCGCCGGCCCGGCCTCGGCTTCGGGCATGGCCTGGCGTACGACCACGGGCGGGATCGGCCGCGAACCCGGGATGTTGATCCGGATCCGGGTCGTCAGCTGGGTCTCCGTCTTGGGCCCGTCGGAATCGGGGGTGGACGGCTTCGCGGGCGGTGCGGTCACTGAACTCTCCTCCGGGGTGGTCGCCGCGCCCGGACCGGGGGGCACTGTCGGGTTCGGATACTGGCCTGATCCGTGCGCCGGCGTACCCGAGGGGTAGGCGGCTCCGCCGCGCCCGTTGGGCCCGGCGGACGGACTGTCAGTATCACGACTCAAAGCAGGTTCTCCCGATCGGCTCCGCCACCCGTCATAGCGTGCGCGGGCAGCTCGGCGGCCGGTCCACCATACTGGCCGCCGCCCGCACGCACCCGGTCGCCGGGAACGAAGGCTTCCCCTTGACCTCCTGCGCGCCCCCTCCGTGCCCCTTCCGAGCACCTGCCGCCAGGCCTCCGGGGGGCCGCGCACGCAGCGGCCGAGCCGCTCGTCAAGGCGTCGCGCACGTCCGACGCCGCGTCACCCGGCGTTCCTGGCGGCCGAAAGCGGCCGGTCCCCCGGGAGGCTGATCGTGGCGCACATCACAGCGAGCACCACTCCACCCAAAAGGTAGACGTACATGCTGATTCCGGACGAACCGAGCAGGAAGTCGCCCTCCGCGCGGGGCACGCCGAGGAGCACGTAGGAGAGGAACCAGCCACCCGTGGCCGCGCCGACCCCGATGCCGGTTCCCAGGGCGATCCGGGCGCCGAGGAACAGGCCGAGGAGTCCGAGGAGCGCGAGCAGCAGTCCGGCCGGGAACCACAGGTCGACGACGAGCCAGCCGGCCGTGCCCGTCAGCACCCCGGCCGCCAACAGGCCGAGCAGGGTGGCGATCCGTCCCCCGGCCCACGCGCCGGTCATGCCCGTACCCCGGCGAAGAGGTCGCGCTCGCGCTCGCCCGCCGGGACGCCCGGCTCGCCGACGACCAGCTCGTAGTACTCGTGGGTGAACAGCGGCTGCGCCAGGTCGTTGGAGAGCGCGAAGAAGGGTCCGTCCACCGCGATCTGGGTGGCATGGGCGCGCATCGCGGCGGTCTTGGCGGCCACGAACGCCTGCTCGGCGGCCTCGTCCCCGCCGATCTCGGCGGTGATGCGCTCGTCGGCCACCACGCCCGGTACGTCGTCCGGCGCGGCCGGTGCCGGGAAGGGCACCTCGCTGCCGGCCTCGCGGAGCCGGGCGAAGCCCTCCTCGACGACCGTGCGCGGGACGCGGTTCCAGTAGAGCTTCTCGATGGCGTGCGGTGCGCCGAGTTCCTGGCGGTACGCGGGTTCCGCGGCCAGTTCGGCGGCGCGGGTGGCGACGCGGTGGGCCTGGATGTGGTCGGGGTGGCCGTAGCCGCCGTCCGGGTCGTAGGTGACGAGGACCTGGGGGCGCAGTTCGCGGATCACCTCCACGAGGTACCCCGCGGCCTCGTCCACGTCGGCGGACCAGAAGGCGCCGGGCCGGTGGTTCTGTTCGGCGCCCATCATCCCGGAGTCCCGGAAGCGGCCGGGGCCGCCGAGGAACCGGTGGTCGGCGACGCCCAGTTCCCGCATGGCCTCGGCGAGCTCGCCGATGCGGTGGGCGCCGAGGGTGTCCTCGCGGTCGGCCGTCAGGTGGGCGAGGTCGGCCGGGATGACCTCGCCCTCCTCGCCGAGCGTGCAGGTCACCAGCGCGACATGGACGCCCTCGGCCGCGTACTTGGCCATGGTGACGCCGTTGTTGATCGACTCGTCGTCCGGGTGCGCGTGCACGAGCAGGAGCCGACGGGCGGGAAGACCGTTCATGGGTCTCACCCTACGAGCTGCGCAGGACCCGCCGCCCACAACCCCGCGCGGCGTCGCCCGCGCGGCCCCTGTGTGCCCGCGCTAGAACTTGAGGCCGCTGATCATGCTGGCCACGTTGGACGTCAGCTGGGAGAGCGTCGGAGCCACGGTCGAGCTCGCCAGATAGAAGCCGAGCAGTACACAGACCACTGCGTGACCCGCCTTCAGGCCCGAACGCCGGACCAGCAGGAAGACGACGACTGCCAGCAGCACCACGGCCGAGATCGATAGTGCCACGGCGTTTCACCTCCACGTCGAGCGGACATCGGGTTCGCGTACTCGCAACTCGGTGCTCGGCAGAGTCATACCCACCGTGCGCTACGGATCATAACTATCCGTACCCCGACATCGATCGATTCCGGCAGCACGAGGGGCGCACGCCGCGCACGTCCGGGGTCACAGGAGTGCCGGCCGGGGAAGCTGTACGCCTCCCCGGCCGGCTGTCGGCACCCGCACGGCCGCACGGGATCAGGCTGCACGGCCCAGATCTCGGGACAGAAACGGTCAAGTTGCCTGCGTGTAAACCGAGTTGTGGATATGCCAGGTGCCGTTCACAGCTGTGGCGAGAAATGAGCGGTCGCGGGGGCCCGCAGCTCACTCCTTGGTCGGCGGAACGACGGTCCGCTCGGATGCGAAGTGGCAGGCCGAGGGGTGGGCCGTCGGGCCGCCCGGGAGGAAGGCCGGGATCTCCAGGAGCGGGACCTCCGAAGCGCAGCGCGCCTCGGCCTTCCAGCAGCGGGTGCGGAAGCGGCAGCCCGAGGGCGGGTTCGCCGGGGAGGGGACGTCGCCGGAGAGGATGATCCGGTCGCGGCCCGCGCGGGCCTGCGGGTCGGGGACCGGAACGGCGGAGAGCAGCGCCTGGGTGTACGGGTGGGTGGGGTGGTCGTAGATCTGGGTGTCGGTGCCGATCTCGACGATCCGGCCCAGGTACATGACGCCGACCCGGTCGGAGATGTGGCGGACGATCGAGAGGTCGTGCGCGATGAACACGTAGGAGAGGTTGAACTCGTTCTGGAGGCGTTCCAGGAGGTTGACCACCTGGGCCTGGACGGAGACGTCGAGGGCGGAGACGGGCTCGTCGGCGACGATGATCTCGGGCTGGAGGGCGAGGCCGCGGGCGATGCCGATGCGCTGGCGCTGGCCGCCGGAGAACTGGTGCGGGTAGCGGTTGATGTACTCCGGGTTCAGGCCGACCACGTCCAGGAGTTCCTGGACCTTGCGGCGCCGGTCGCCCTTGGGGGCCACCTCGGGGTGGATCTCGTAGGGCTCGCCGATGATGTCGCCGACGGTCATGCGGGGGTTCAGGGAGGTGTACGGGTCCTGGAACACCATCTGGATGTTGCGCCGGACGGCCTTCAGGGCGCGGCCGGACAGCTTCGCGATGTCCTCGCCCTTGTACGTGATCGCGCCCGCCGTCGGGCGTTCGAGGTTGACCAGCATCTTGGCGACGGTGGACTTGCCGCAGCCCGACTCCCCGACGATGCCGAGGGTTTCGCCGGCCCGCAGGTCGAAGGAGACCCCGTCGACGGCCTTCACGGCGCCGACCTGCTTCCTGAACAGGACGCCCTGGGTCAGCGGGTAGTGCTTGACCAGGTCCTCCACCACGAGGATCGACTCAGCCACCGAGGCACTCCTTCCAGAAGAAGCACGCACTGGCGCGGTCCGGTCCGACCTCGGCCAGCGGCGGTACGTCGGTGCGGCAGACGGCCCGGGCCATCGGGCAGCGCGGGTTGAAGGCGCAGCCGGGCGGGATGGCGAGCAGGTTGGGCGGCAGGCCCTTGATGGCGTAGAGCTCCTGGCCCTTCTGGTCCAGGCGCGGGATGGAGTCCAGCAGGCCGCGGGTGTAGGGGTGGGCGGGGTTCCGGTAGATCTCGTGGACGGGCGCGGCCTCGACGATCCGGCCGGCGTACATGACGGCGATCTTGTCGGCGACGTCGGCGACCACGCCGAGGTCGTGGGTGATCAGGATCAGGCCCATGTTCAGTTCGCGCTGGAGCTCCGCGAGGAGGTCCATGACCTGGGCCTGGACGGTGACGTCCAGGGCGGTGGTCGGCTCGTCCGCGATGATGAGGGAGGGTTCGAGGGCCATCGCCATGGCGATCATGATGCGCTGGCGCATGCCTCCGGAGAACTGGTGCGGGTAGTCCCCCACCCGCTCGCGGGCCGCCGGGATCTTCACCCGGTCCATCAGCTCGACGGCCTTGTTCCGGGCGTCCTTGCGGGACATCCCGCGGTGGACCTCGTACATCTCGCCGAGCTGCGCGCCGACGCTCAGGACCGGGTTGAGGGAGGACAGGGCGTCCTGGAAGATCATCGCCATCTCGTTGCCGCGGACCTTCCTGCGCTCCTCCTCCTTCATCTTCAGCAGGTCTTTGCCCTTGAAGAGGATCTCGCCGCCCGCGATGCGGCCCGGCGGCATGTCGAGGATGCCCATGACGGCCTGGGCGGTCACCGACTTGCCGGAGCCGGACTCTCCGAGCACGGCGAGGGTCTCGCCTTCGGCCACGGAGTAGTTGACCCCGTTGACGGCCTTGGCGACTCCGTCCCGCGTCTTGAATTCCACGTGCAGATCGCGCACTTCGAGCAGCATGTGCGGGGCTCCTCAGCGCAGCTTGGGGTCGAGGGCGTCGCGCACCGCGTCGCCGAGCATGATGAACGCGAGCACGGTGATGCTGAGCGCGCCCGCCGGGTAGAGCAGCATGTGCGGGGCGTTGCGGATCTGGGAGGCGGCGTTGGAGATGTCGATGCCCCAGGAGACCGTCGGCGGGCGCAGGCCCACGCCGAGGAAGGACAGGGTGGCTTCCAGGGCGATGTAGGTGCCGAGCGCGATGGTGGCGACCACGATGACGGGTGCGATGGCGTTGGGCGCCACGTGCCGCAGCAGCATCCGGCCGTTGCCGGCGCCGAGCGCCCGCGCGGCCTGGACGTAGTCGTTCTGTTTGGCGGTGATGACCGAGCCGCGGGCGATGCGGGCCAGTTGGGGCCAGCCGAGCAGCACGATGAAGCCGACGACGGGCCAGACGGTGGTGCTGGTGACCACGGACAGGAAGACCAGGCCGCCGAGGACCACGGGGATGCCGAAGAAGATGTCGGCGACCCGGGAGAGCAGTGCGTCGCCCCAGCCGCCGAAGAACCCGGCGAGCCCGCCGAGCGCGGAGCCGAGGAGGGCCGCGCCGAGGGTGGCGCAGATGCCCACGGTGATGGAGGCGCGGGCCCCGTAGACGGTGCGGGTGTACACGTCGCAGCCCTGGGTGTCGTAGCCGAAGGGGTGGCCCGGGGAGGAGCCCTGCTGCGATTTGGACAGGTCGCACTGGAGTGGGTCGCCGCTGGCGATGAGCTGGGGCCAGATGGAGATGACCACGAGGAAGAGGATCAGGAGCGTGGAGACGAGGAAGACGGGGTTGCGGCGCAGCTGGTGCCAGGCGTCGGACCACAGGGAGCGGGCCTTCTCCTGGGGGCCGGCGGGGGCTCCCCCGAGCTCCTTCTCCAGTGACTCCCCCTCTTCCAGGGCGAGATCCATGGCGCCCCCTTGGCCGGTGGGGGACATCGCCTCGTGGGGGCCGGGGCCCAGCGGATCGTAGGCGGCGTGCTCGGGGTCGGGCTCAGGCATAACGGATCCTCGGGTCCAGGACCGCGTAGAGCAGGTCGACGAGCAGGTTCGCCAGCAGGAAGACGATCACGAGGATGGTCACGAAGCCGACCACCGTCGGGGAGTTGTTGCGCAGGATGCCCTGGTAGAGCTGGTAGCCGACCCCGTGGATGTTGAAGATCCGCTCGGTGACGATGGCTCCGCCCATCAGGGCGCCGATGTCGGTGCCGATGAAGGTGACCACGGGGATCAGCGAGTTGCGCAGCAGGTGGCGGGTGACGACCCGGCGCCGGGGCAGGCCCTTGGCCACGGCGGTGCGGACGTAGTCGGCCTTGACGTTCTCGGCGATGGAGGTCCGGGTGAGCCGGGTGACGTAGGCGAGGGAGACCAGCGCGAGCACGATGCCGGGCAGGATCAGCTCGCTGAAGGGGGCGTCCGGGGAGACGGTGGGCCGCACCCAGCCCCATTTGACGCCGAAGAGGAACTGGAGCAGGTAGCCCGTCACGAAGGTGGGCACCGAGATCACCACGAGGGTGAGGACGAGCACGCTGGTGTCGATGGACTTGCCGCGCTTGAGTCCGCTGATCACGCCGAGGGTGATGCCGACGACGATCTCGATGGCGATCGCGACGATGGTCAGGCGCAGGGTCACCGGGAAGGCGGAGGCCATGAGTTCGGTGACCTTCTGGCCGTTGAACGCGGTGCCGAAGTCACCCTGGAAGATCTGCCCCATGTAGTGCAGGTACTGCTTCCACAGGGGCTGGTCGAGGTAGAGGTCCTTGCGGATGCGCGCGGCGGTGGCCGGGTCGGGGGCCTTGTCTCCGAAGAGGGCGGCGACCGGGTCACCGAGCGCGTACACCATGAAGAAGATCAGGAACGTGCTGCCGATGAACACGGGGATCATCTGGAGCAGTCGCCGGATCACATAACGTCCCATGGACTGCTCCAGGTTCGATCCGTTGGCGGGTCAGCTGACCTTGATCTGGTCGTACACCGGGACGCTGAACTGGTTGAGCGCCACCTCCGAGATGCGCTCCGAGTGGCCCGCGCTGCCGTTCTGGTACCAGAGCGGGATCGACGGCATCTGGGCCGCGAGGATCTTCTCGGACTCCTGGAACTTGGCGGTCGCCTTGGCGGCGTCGGTCTCCCGGTTGGCCTCGTCGACGAGCTTGTCGAACTCCGGGTTGCTGAACTTGCCGTAGTTCGAGGAGGCGCCGGTGTAGTACAGCGGCTCCAGGAAGTTCTGGATGAGCGGGTAGTCGGCCTGCCAGCCGGAGCGGAAGGGGCCGGTCAGCTTGAAGCTGCTCTGCTGGTTCCTGAAGTCGGCGAAGGTGCCGACGGGGTTCACGGTGCAGACCGGGCCCTCGCCCAGGGCGTTGTTGACGCTGTTGCAGACGGCGTCCATCCAGTCGCGGTGCGAGCCGGTGTCCACGTTGGAGGTCAGGGTGACCTTGCCGCCGGGCAGTCCGCCGGCCTCCTGGATGAGCTTCTTGGCCTCGGCGGGGTTGAAGGAGCAGGCCTCGCCGCAGGCGGTGGCGGAGAAGCCGCCCTTGTCGCCGAGGGCCGGGGAGGTCCAGTCCTTGGCCGGGGTGCGGGTCTCGCGGAAGATCTGCTTGGTGATCTCGTCGCGGTTGATCGCCATGGAGATGCCGCGGCGGACCTTCTCCATGCCCTCCTTGCTCCACTGCGGGTCGTACAGCGGGAAGGTGAGGGTCTGGATGATCAGGGCCGGCTGGTTGATGTAGCGGTCGCCGAGGTCGTTCGCGACGTTCTTCAGCTGCTGGGCCGGGATGTCGTCGACCAGGTCGAGGTTGCCGGAGATCAGGTCGGTGTAGGCGGTGTTGTTGTCGGTGTAGACCTTCAGGTCCACTCCGCCGTTGACCGCCTTGTCCTCGCCCGCGTAGGCGTCCCACTTGCGCAGCTTCATGCCGGTGCCCTTGGTGTACGAGTCCACCGTGTAGGGACCGTTGCCGACGGGCTTCTTCAGCCAGGCCTCGTGGTCGGTGAAGAAGGTCTTGGGCAGGGGGGAGAACGCCTGGTAGCCGAGGGTCTCGGGCCAGGTGGAGAACTTCTCCTTGAGGGCCACCGTGAAGGTCTTGGGGTCCTTGACGACCAGGCCGGACATGGTCTTGGCCTTGGGGTCGCCCTTCTCGGGGTGGACGTCCGCGTAGCCGACGATGTCGGAGAAGAACGGCGAGTTGTTCTGCTTCTTGGTGACGTCGGCGCCGTAGTTCCAGGCGTCCACGAAGGACTGCGCGGTGACGGGCTCGTCGTTGCTGAACTTCCAGCCGTCCTTCAGCGTGATCGTGAAGTTCTGGCTGTCGGTGGTCTCGATCTTCTCGGCGAGGAAGTTCTTCGCCTCGCCGGTCTTGGGGTCGTACCGCTTGAGCCCCCGGAAGATCATGTCGAGGACCTTGCCACCCTGGACCTCGTTGGTGTTGGCGGGCTCCAGCGGGTTCTGCGGGTCACCCCACGAGGAGCTGACGATTCCCGTCTCGCCGCCTCCGCCGCTGTCGCTTCCGCCGCCGCAGGCGGTCGCCGCGAGGGCGACGGCCGTCGCACATGCGGCCCACTTGGCGTGGGTGGCTCCGCGCATGGAGTGCCTCCTCATGGATCCCAAGACTCACTTAGGGGCCAATGTCACCCTATGTGGGGTCCCGCACACTCCCCGTTGGACCGATTGCACCCTCGCGCCGCCCGGCTGTCACCCCTGCGAGTGCACGGCGGACCGCCGCAGCGTCAGCTCCCAGGTGTCCACCGCGTGGTGCGTCCGCATGCCGTGCGCCTCGTACAGCCGCAGCGCCCCGGTCGTGTTGGCGGTGTCCACGCCGAGGCCCACGGTGGCGCGGCCGCGGGCGGCGTAGGCGGCGAAGCAGTGGCGCAGCAGGAAGGCGCCGACGCCCCGGCCGCGGGCCTGCGCGCGTACGCCGAGGTGGCTGAGCCAGCCCATGCTGGTGCGGTCGTCGCGGGTGAGCAAGACCCCGGCGTCGCCCAGTCCGGGCAGGCTCGCGATCCACACCAGCGACCAGTCCAGGCTCCGGCCGTCGATGTGGTCCAGCCAGGGCTCGTACGGGCGCTCCACGTGCCCGAAGTGGTCCGCGAAGGTCTCCTCGATCAGGGCGTGGGCGCGCCGGCGCTCGCTCTCGTCACCGTCGCAGGGGCGGAGGGTGAGTCCGGCGGGCGGGGCCGGGGGCGTGTCGGCCGGGCCCAGCGGGCGGGTCAGCACCCGGTGGCTGCGCACCGTGCGGTAGCCGCGGCCGGGCAGCAGGCCGGGGTCGAGGGTGCGGCCGCCGCTCGGCGCGAGCCACAGGAAGGCGTGCGGGGCTCCGGCGGTGAGTTCGCGGGCCCTGGCCTCGACCCGTTCCAGCAGCCGGACGGCGGCCTCTCGGCGGCCCGGCAGGACCCGGAAGTGGCAGTCGGCCCGGCCGGGGCCGGAGTCGGCCCACACGAGGGCGTAGCCGAGGAGCCGGCCGTTCTGGAAGGCGAGGAAGGAGTCCGCCTCCAAGTCGACGTCGGGGTGGTGCAGATCGGCCTCGACGGCGCCGAGGTCGGTCTCCGGGCGGCCGATCTCGATCCGGTCGATGGTGTTGAGGAGCCCGCAGATGTCCGCGGTGTCGGAGGGCCCCGCGGGCCGGACGGTGAGCATGCGGGCCATCAGACCACGGCGGCGGTCGGGAGGACGTCAGAGGGCGTCGGGGGAAACGGCAGGGCGCCCGCCGCCGGAGTGGATCCGGTGACGGGCGCCCTGGGGTGTCGCTTCGGGGAGGTCAGACGGCCAGGATGGCCTTCTCCTCGGCGAAGTGGCAGGCGGACTCGTGCGAGGCCGGCGACTTGACTGCCTGGAACCGCTCCGGGATGGCGAGCAGCGGCTCCTCCACGGAGCACTTCTCCTCGGCCTTCCAGCAGCGGGTGCGGAAGCGGCAGCCCGACGGCGGGTTGGCCGGCGAGGGGACGTCACCGGTGAGGATGATCCGCTCGCGGCCCTCGCGGGCGGCCGGGTCCGGCACCGGCACCGCGGAGAGCAGCGCCTGGGTGTACGGGTGGGTCGGGTGCTCGTAGATCTGCTCGTCGGTGCCGATCTCGGCCATCTTGCCGAGGTACATGACGCCGACGCGGTCCGAGATGTGCCGGACGATCGACAGGTCGTGCGCGATGAAGATGTAGGAGAGGTTGAACTCCTCCTGCAGCTTCTCCATCAGGTTGATGACCTGGGCCTGCACCGATACGTCGAGCGCGGAGACCGGCTCGTCGCAGATGATGATCTCCGGGTTGAGCGCGAGGCCGCGGGCGATGCCGATGCGCTGGCGCTGGCCGCCGGAGAACTGGTGCGGGTACCGGTTGATGTACTCGGGGTTGAGACCGACCACGTCCAGGAGCTCCTGCACCTTGCGGCGCCGGTCGCTCTTGGGGGCCACCTCGGGGTGGATGTCGTAGGTCTCGCCGATGATGTCGCCGACCGTCATGCGCGGGTTCAGCGAGGTGTACGGGTCCTGGAACACCATCTGGATGTTGCGCCGGACGGCCTTCAGGGCGCGGCCGGACAGCTTGGTGATGTCCTGGCCCTTGTAGAAGACCTCGCCGGCGGTGGCGCGCTCCAGGTTCATCAGCAGCTTGGCGACGGTGGACTTGCCACAGCCGGACTCGCCGACGATGCCCAGGGTCTCGCCCTGGTACAGGTCGAAGGAGATCCCGTCGACGGCCTTGACGGCGCCGACCTGCTTCTTGAACAGGATTCCCTGGGTCAGCGGGAAGTGCTTGACCAGGCCGCGGACCTGAAGGATCGGCTCCCGTGCGGGGGCGTTGGTGGGCTCAGCCATGGAGCTGCTCCTTCCAGAAGTGGCAGGCGCTGTGACGGCCGGCCAGCTCGCTGCCGTCCTGCTCGGTGACGGGCTGCAGGGCGGGGATCTCGGACCGGCAGATGTCCTGCGCGGCGATGCAGCGCGGACTGAACGAGCAGCCGGTGGGCAGGCGCAGCAGGTTCGGCGGCAGGCCCTTGATCGCGAAGAGCTCCTGGCCCTTCTGGTCCAGGCGCGGGATCGAGTCCAGCAGGCCCCGGGTGTACGGGTGCGCCGGGCGCTTGTAGATCTCGTGGACCGGAGCGGTCTCGACGATCCGGCCGGCGTACATGACCGCGATCTTGTCCGCGACGTCGGCGACCACGCCGAGGTCGTGGGTGATCAGGATCAGGCCCATGTTGAGCTCGCGCTGGAGCTCCGCGAGGAGGTCCATGACCTGGGCCTGGACGGTGACGTCCAGGGCGGTGGTCGGCTCGTCCGCGATGATCAGGTCGGGCTCCAGCGCGATCGCCATGGCGATCATGATGCGCTGGCGCATACCGCCGGAGAAGTGGTGCGGGTAGTCGTCGACCCGCTCCTTCGCTGCCGGGATCTTGACCTTCTCCATCAGCTCGATGGCCTTGAGCCGGGCGTCCTTCTTCGACATGCCCTCGTGGACGCGGAACATCTCGCCCAGCTGGTAGCCGACGGTGAGCACCGGGTTCAGGGAGGACAGGGCGTCCTGGAAGATCATGGCGATCTTCCGGCCGCGCAGCTTGCGCCGCTCCTCGAAGCTCATCTTGAGCATGTCCTGGCCGCGGAAGAGGATCTCGCCCTGCGGGATCTTGCCGGGGGGCATGTCGAGGATGCCCATGATGGCCTGCGCCGTCACGGACTTGCCGGAGCCGGACTCGCCGAGGACGGCGAGGGTCTCGCCGGCGCTCACCGAGTAGTTGACGCCGTTGACTGCCTTGGCCACACCGTCGCGGGTGTGGAACTCGACGTGCAGGTCGCGCACTTCGAGGAGCGGCGTCTGCGGGTCCCCGTCACGCGGGGAGGGAAGGCTGGAGGTGTTGTCCATGGTGATCACTTACGCCCTCCTCAGCGCAGCTTGGGGTCGAGGGCGTTGCGGACCGCTTCGCCGAGCATGATGAAGGCGAGGACGGTGATGCTGAGCATGATCGAGGGGTACAGCAGGATGTGCTGGGCCACTCGGATCTGCGAAGCACCGGCGGAGATGTCCACGCCCCACGAGATGGTCGGGGAAGCGAGGCCGAGACCCAGGTAGGACAGGGTCGCCTCGGCCGCGATGTAACCGCCGAGCGCGATCGTGGAGACCACGATCACCGGGGCCATGGCGTTCGGCAGGATGTGCCGGAACAGGATCCGGCTGGTGCCGGCGCCCAGCGCCTTGGCGGCGTGCACGTAGTCCGCCTGCTTCACGGTGATGACCGCTCCGCGCATGACGCGGTTGATCTGCGTCCAGCCGAGGAAGGCCAGGGCGAAGACGACCGTCCACACGGTGCGCTCGGTGAAGGCCTGGAGGACGACCATCGCGCCGAGCAGGAAGGGGATGCCGAAGAAGATGTCGGTGATGCGCGACATGATCGCGTCGGTGATGCCGCCGAAGTAGCCGGCGATCATTCCGGTGATCCCGCCGAGCACGGTGACGATCGCGGTCACGGAGACGGCGACGATGACCGAGGCGCGGGTGCCGTAGATGACGCGCGCGTAGACGCTGCGTCCCTGGCCGTCCCAGCCGAGCCACTCGGGGGAACCGACGGCGCCCAGGTCCGGCTTGCCCAGGAAGTGGTGGACCAGGTCGCCCTTGGTGGGGTCGATGCTGGTGAACCAGCCCGGGAAGGCGGCGATCACGAGGAGTACGAAGATCAGCGCCGAGGAGACGACGAAGTACGGGTTGCGACGGAGGTCGGCCCAGGCGTCGCCCCAGAGGCTGCGGGCCTTCTCGGCCTTCACCGGCTCCACCGGGGCGCCGGGCGCCGCGGTGGTCTCGGCCGCCACGATGTCGGTCTTGGTCAGATCAGGCATACCGGATCCTCGGGTCCATGACCGCGTAGAGGAGGTCGACGAGCAGGCTGGCTATCAGGTAGACGACGACCAGGACGGTGACGACACCGACCACGGTCAGTCCTTCGCGGCGGACGACCGATTCGTAGATCAGACCGCCGACGCCCTTGACGTTGAAGATGCCCTCGGTGACGACGGCGCCGCCCATCAGGGCACCGATGTCGGTGCCGAGGAAGGTGACGACCGGGATCATCGAGTTGCGCATGAGGTGCACACCGATGACGCGTCGCTTGGGCAGGCCCTTGGCGACGGCGGTGCGCACGTAGTCGGCGCGCAGGTTCTCGGCCATCGAGGTGCGGGTCAGGCGGGCCACGTAGGCGAGCGAGAGCGATCCCAGCACGATCGCCGGCGCGAGCAGCTCGCCCCAGGTCTCGTTGATGCTGACGTTCGGCGAGATCCAGCCGAGCTGGAAGGCGAACACCGACTTCACGATGAAGCCGAGGACGAACACCGGCATCGAGATGATCAGCAGGGTGAGGATCAGGATCAGGTTGTCGGCCAGTTTGCCGGCCTTGAGGCCGGCGACGATCCCGAGGGTCAGGCCCAGGACGATCTCGATCGCGAACGCCAGGAAGGCCAGGCGCAGGGTGACCGGGAAGGCGGCACCGATCACTTCGGTGATCTCACGTCCGCTGCGGATCTGGGATCCGAAGTCGAAGTGGAACAGGATGCCGGATATGTAGTTCCAGTACTGCTGCCAGATCGGCAGGTCCAGACCGTGCTGGTGACGCAGGGCGGCCAGGGTGGCCGGGTCGGTGCCCTTGTCCCCGAACAGTCCGGCCACGGGGTCGCCGGGCAGGCTGTACACCATAAAGAAGATGAGCAGGGTCGTCCCGAAGAAGACCGGGATCATCTGGAGCAGTCGTCGTGCGACATAGCGCCCCATCATGCCTCCGTAGAAGATGCGGCAGGCGCAGCCGGACGGGCCCTTTCGCCACGCACGCGCGTGACGGTTCCGTCACTGCGTCGCGAAAGGGCCCCCCGGGCGCTGCGTATAGGCCCGGATGTGGGCCGGCTCCCCGCCGGCCCACATCCGTCGAAAGGAATTACGCGGTGGGACTTACTTCTTGACCTCGACACCCTCAAGGATCGGGTCGCCGTCCTGGGCGTACTTCACGTTCGAGACCTTCTCCGAGTAGCCCGCGTTGACCTTGTAGTACCAGAGCGGGATCGACGGCATGTAGTTGACGAGCTCCTTCTCGATGGCCTGGTAGGCCTTCACGGACTCGTCGAGCGACGGCGCGGTGTCCGCGGCGGCGATCTTCGCGTCGAGCTCGGGGCTGCTGAAGCCACCCTGGTTGCCGCCGGCGCCCGTACGGAACAGGTCGCTGATGAAGTTGGCGTTCACCGGGTAGTCGAGGACCCAGCCGGAGCGGTAGATCGACTTGACCTGCTTGGACTTGCGGGCCTGGAGGTCGGCCTGGAAGTCCGGCTTGGCGTCACCGGTGCACTTGACGCCGGTGGCCTGCGTGATGCTGTTGCAGACGGCCTCGACCCATTCCTTGTGACCGCCATCCGAGTTGAACTGGATGAAGATCTCGTTGTTCGGAACGCCGCCGCCCTCGGTGATGAGGGCCTTGGCCTTCGCCGGGTCGAACTTGGTGACGTCACCGGAGCCGGTCGGCGTGTAGCCGAGGACGCCCTTGGCGACCCAGCCGGTCGCCGGCTCGCGGGTGCCCTGGAGCACCGTCTTGGTGATGGTGTCGCGGTCGATCGCCATCGACAGGCCCTGGATGACCTTCGGGTTGACCTTCGTCGGGGTCTTCCACTGGTCGGCGTAGTACGCGATGGCCAGCGTCTGGACGGCGGAGTACGCCTGGTCCACGGCGCGGTCACCGAGGTCGGCACGGTAGACCGGGAGGTCCTTCGGGCCGATCTGACGCAGGACGTCGACGTTGCCCGACTTCAGGTCCTCGTAGGCGGTCTCGAGGGTGGTGTAGTTCTTGAGAATCACACCGCCGTTCTTCGCCTTGTTCTCGCCCTTGTAGTCGTCGAAGCGGGTCAGCTCGATCTGCTTCTTGTGCTCCCAGGACTTGAACTTGTACGGGCCGTTGCCGACCGGCTTCTCACCGGCGGCCGCGGGGTCCGCGTAGAACGAGGCGGGCAGCGGGGAGAAGACCTCGTAGCCGAGCTTGTACGCGAAGTACGGCACCGCGTTGTTGAGCTCGATGGTGAAGGTGTTCTCGTCGACGATCTTCAGACCCTCGAGAGCCTCACCGGTGGGCTTGGCGCCCTCGGCCTCGGGGTGCAGGGCTTCGAAGCCCTTGATGTCGGCGAACCAGGACGCGTTGCCCTGCTTGTTGTTGATGTTCGCAGCCCAGTTCCACGCCTTGACGTAGGACTCGGCGGTCACCTTGGTGCCGTCGTGGAAGGTCCAGCCCGGCTTCAGCTTGACGGTCCAGAGCTTGCTGTCCGTGCTGGTGACCGACTCGGCGTTGACGTTGACGATCTTGCCGTCAGCGTCGTAGTCGACGAGCTGGGAGAACAGACCCGACATGGCGATCGAGCCGTTGGACTCCATCGTGTCGGCCGGCTGGAGGAGCTTCTCCGGCTCGCCCACCTCGACCGAGAAGATTCCGTTCGGGTCAGCCTCACCGTTGGCGCCGGCCTTGCCGTCGCCACCGCCGCAGGCAGTCGCTGCCAGGGCGACGACAATCGCGCCCGCTACCCACTTGGCGCTCTTGGCACCGCGCATGGGTTTCCTCCTCATGAGTCCACTGTCTGATGTGAAGGACACAGGTGTGTTTCGCCGACACCCCTGACGGCGATAGGACCGGTGTCCCGAGTGTGCTCGTGAGTCGACGCTCCCCACAGCGTGTGACCCATTGACCCGAGCTCAATGGAGCCATCCTCGGGGACGCCTTGACCGTAAACCACACTTAAGTGGTCTCGTTTTCACAACATCGCACTACGGCTAAAACCCGAAATCCGGACAAACGGATAGGAGACAGACATGAACGAAACGGACTGTTAGCTCTTCTTCCGGAGTGTCACGGTCGGTATGCGGACACCGGACCGAAACAATCCGCTTGACAAAAGCGAACAGCCCCCTCCGTCACGGTGCACGTGACGGCGGGGGCTGTTCGTTGAAGCCGTACTCGGCAGGACCCGGGTGTGACCCAGGTCCTACCCGACTACTTGCCGGACTTGGCGCGCGAAGCGGTGCGCGAGCGGTCCTTCTGGTCCAGGACGACCTTGCGGATGCGGACGGCCTCCGGGGTCACCTCGACGCATTCGTCGTCGCGGCAGAACTCCAGGGACTGCTCCAGGGAGAGCTTGCGCGGGGGCACCACGTTCTCGGTGTTGTCCGCGGAAGCCGCACGCATGTTGGTGAGCTTCTTCTCCTTGGTGATGTTCACGTCCATGTCGTCGGCGCGGGAGTTCTCGCCGACGATCATGCCCTCGTACACCTCGGTGCCGGGCTCGGTGAACAGGACGCCGCGCTCCTGCAGGTTGATCATCGCGAACGGCGTGACCGAACCGGAGCGGTCGGCGACCAGCGAACCGTTGTTACGGGTCACCAGCTGGCCGAACCACGGCTCCAGGCCCTCGTGGATCGAGTGGGCGATGCCGGTGCCGCGCGTACCGGTCAGGAACTCGGTACGGAAGCCGATGAGGCCACGGGACGGGACGACGAACTCCATGCGGACCCAGCCGGAGCCGTGGTTCGACATGTTGTCCATGCGGCCCTTGCGGACGCCCATGAGCTGCGTGACCGCGCCCATGTGCTCCTCGGGGACGTCGACCGTCATGCGCTCGACCGGCTCGTGCACCTTGCCGTCGATGATCTGCGTGACCACCTGCGGCTTGCCGATGGTCAGCTCGAAGCCCTCGCGGCGCATCTGCTCGACCAGGATGGCGAGCGCGAGCTCACCACGGCCCTGGACCTCCCAGGCGTCGGGACGCTCGGTCTCCAGGACGCGGAGCGAGACGTTACCGACCAGCTCGCGGTCCAGACGGTCCTTGACCTGGCGGGCGGTGACCTTGCGGTCCTTGACCGCGGACTTGGCGTCCGCGCCCTTGCCGCTGCCGCCGCGGCCGACCATCGGGGAGGTGTTCGTACCGATGGTCATGGAGATCGCCGGCTCGTCGACCGAGATCAGCGGGAGCGCGATCGGGTTCTCCGGGTCGGCCAGGGTCTCGCCGATCATGATGTCGGGGAAACCGGCGACCGCACAGATGTCACCCGGGCCCGCCACCTCGGCCGGCTTGCGGGTGAGCGCCTCGGTCATCATCAGCTCGGTGATGCGGACGTTCGAGATGCTGCCGTCACGCTTGATCCACGCGACGGTCTGGCCCTTGCGGAGCTCGCCCTGCTCGACGCGCACCAGCGCGATGCGGCCGAGGAAGTTGTCCGCGTCCAGGTTGGTGACGTGGGCCTGGAGAGGGGCCTCCTCGTCGTACACCGGGGCCGGGACGTGGGCCAGGATGGCGGAGAAGAAGGGCTCCAGGCTGTCGCTGTCCGCGGGGACGGTGCCGTCCTCCGGCTTGGTCAGCGAGGCCACGCCGTCACGGCCACAGGCGTAGACGATCGGGAACTCGATCTGCTCCTCGTCCGCGTCCAGGTCGAGGAAGAGGTCGTACGTCTCGTTGACGACCTCGTCGATCCGGGAGTCCGGACGGTCCGTCTTGTTGATGCAGAGGATGACCGGCAGCTTCTGCTGCAGGGCCTTGCGCAGGACGAAGCGGGTCTGGGGCAGGGGACCCTCGGAGGCGTCCACCAGCAGGACGACCGCGTCCACCATCGACAGACCGCGCTCGACCTCACCACCGAAGTCGGCGTGGCCGGGGGTGTCGATGATGTTGATCGTGATGGGCGCCCCGCCGTCCTTGGGGTGGTACTTCACCGCCGTGTTCTTGGCGAGGATCGTGATGCCCTTCTCACGCTCCAGGTCGTTCGAGTCCATCATGCGGTCGTCGAGGTGCTGGTGGGCGGCGAAGGCACCGGCCTGCTTGAGCATGGCATCGACGATGGTCGTCTTGCCATGGTCGACGTGGGCGACGATGGCGACGTTACGGATGTCGTGGCGCGTGGGCACTTCGGCGCTTCTCCCGGGATCGTGGATGGCGACGCGTACGGTCCGGCACGCGCGCCTCGACCGGGCGGAAAACCTGCCACGGCCTTACCCCATCGTACGTCGGCTGGCGGGAACCGCCTGCCGGGGGGTCTGTCAAGAGGCCGGACGACTGAGCACGGCCGGGTCCTGGGTGGGGGGACTCGGCTGCGGGTGGAGCCAGTAAACACGCGGGTCAACGGGTACGTACGACCTTGCCCGCCGGGTTTCCGGCGGGCAAGGGACTTGAGTCACATCTGAGCTTGAGACCTTCGAATCAGCCCCGGATGCACCCCTTCGTCAGCACTTCTTCGCGTTGCTTCTCGTTACTTCTTCTTGTCCTTGGCCGCGGCCGGCTTCTTCCAGCCGATGTCCTGGTAGCGCGGGACTCCGAGGCCGAAGGCGCCCGCGTTGGTGAGACCCGGCTTCACGGCCACCAGCTCGGGGCGCTGGTAGAGCGGGATGGACCCGGCCGTCGCCCAGATCCGGGCGTCGGCCTTGCGCATCAGCTCGCGCGAGGCCGCCTCGTCCAGCTCGCCGAGCGCCTGGTCGAACAGCTGGTCGATGTGGTCGGTGCCGACCCGGGTGTAGTTCTGTTCGACCAGCAGCGAGCCGTCGGCGGCCGGCTCCGGCTTGGCGAAGATGGGCCGGGCGTCGGTGGCCGGGTAGGCGGTCGCGGGCCACGAGTACAGCGCCAGGTCGTACTGGCCCGAGGCGATGTGGTCCTTGAAGAAGCTCTCGTCGGCCACCTTGGTCAGCTCGGTCTGCACGCCGACCTTCTGGAGCATCTGCGCGATCCGCTCCCCGACCGTGCGCAGCGCCTCCGAACCGGGACCGGCCGGCAGGACGAAGCGCAGGGCGAGGGGCTTGCCGTCCTTGGCGAGCACGTTGCCGGAGGTGCGTACGGCCTGCTTGGCCGGGGCCGGGGCGGGGCTCGCCTTGGCCGGGTCCGCCGGTTCGGCGGCGGTCTCCGCGTCGAGGGCCGGGCTGCGCTTGCCGTCGTCCACGGCGTCGGCGGCCTCGGCCTGGTGATCGGCCTGGGCCCGCAGGTGCTTCTCCTGGAGGGCCGCGAACGGGGCCGGGGCGAGCACCTGGGAGGGGTGGTTCCGCCCGTCCGCGCCGAAGGCGTCGGCGTCGACGACCTCTCCGTCCGGCTGCCCGTCGTGCTGCCCGTCCCGCAGTCCCTCGGGCTGTCCCTCGGGCTGTCCCTCGGGCTGTCCGTCGCCGTTGCGCCCGTCCTCCTGGCCGACGATGTAGAGGCCGTCGTTCCCGGTGCCCGGGCCCGCGGCCGGGACCGCGGGGGTCTTGGAGTCGTCCGTCTCCTTGGCCGCCTCCGCGCCCGCCTTGGCGCCCGCCGGCTCGGTGATCTTGCCGCCCCGGCGCCAGCCGGCATCCGCGAGCAGGGCCTGCGAGGCCTGGGTGTCCTGGCCGCCGAGGGCGTCGCTGTTGTCGGCGTACGCCTGCTGCCCGGCCAGCGCGAGGTGGCTGCCCACCGGCTTCGCGGGCAGGCCCAGCGGCTTGAGGACGATGTCGGCGAGCGCCTGGCGGTCCAGGGCGCGGGCCACGGCGCGGCGCACCCGCTCGTCGGCGAGCGGGCCGCTCGCCCCGTTCATGGCGAGCTGGGTGTAGGCGGGCTCCAGGGACTTGCGGACGGTGAAGCCGCGCAGGGCGCTCTGCTCCTCGGCGTACCGCTTCACCGACTCCGCGTGCTTCTGGCGGGTGGCCTGCGCCTCCTTGGCCTTGTCCTCGTCCAGCCCGAAGGCGAGCGCCCACGCCAGGGTGGCCTGCGCGGGCGTCACCGAGGCGGCCGGGCCGTGGGACCCGTCGGCCTTGGCGGCGTCGCGGCGGGCCAGGGCGATCCGGTCGGCGCCGGTGCGGTCGATCTCCGCCAGGTCGAGCTTGCCGGCGGCCAGCGCGGCGGGGCGTTCGGAGCGGGGCACCGCGGTGAGGACCAGGGTGTCGAGCTTGGCGGGGCTGCCCCACCAGCGCGGGTTGCGGGTCAGCGAGGCGGTACCGGTCTTCTTGTCGATGGCGCCGAGTCCGAAGGGGCCTGCGGTGACCTTCAGGGCGCCCCGGGCTCCCTCGTTGAAGCTCTCCGGGGTGCCGGTGACCTGCTTGGGGTAAAGGGGGCTGAAGAGGGAGCGCCAGTCGGTGTACGGCCTGACGAAGGTGACCTTGACCTCCAGGTCCGTCTTGCCGCGCTCGATCTTCTCGATCCGGTCGTAGCCGGCGTTGCGCGCCGTCCAGTACGCGGAGTCCTTGCCGTTCAGGGCCCGCCACTGGGCGACGAAGTCGGCGGCGCCGATCTCGCGGCCGTCGCTCCAGACGGCCTGCTGGTTGAGCTTGTACAGGACGACCTGCTTGGGCTCCCGCTCGACGACCTCGGCCTTCTCCAGGTAGTCGGGGTTGGCCACCGGCCGCCCCTTGCCGTCGAGCACGAACAGCTGGGGCAGGACCGCCCCGGCGATCCGGTTGGTGGTGGCGTCCGCGTCGGCCTGGAAGGCGTTGAGGGTGCCCGGCATGGAGTCCACGGCCCACCGCAGCACCCCGCCGTCGGCGACCTTGTCGCGGGTGGCGGTCGCGATGTCCTGTCCGGCGGCGGCCGGGCCGCCCTCGTCGTCACCCGCGCCGCAGCCCGCGAGCAGCGGCAGTGCAAGAACTCCCGAGGTCAGGAGCG
Organism: Streptomyces sp. NPDC058401; assembly: GCF_042722885.1. Classification (NCBI taxonomy): domain Bacteria; kingdom Bacillati; phylum Actinomycetota; class Actinomycetes; order Kitasatosporales; family Streptomycetaceae; genus Streptomyces; species Streptomyces sp. NPDC058401. The sequence continues at coordinate 18,425 of NZ_JBHXKA010000071.1, read as the reverse complement.
CCAAGGACCTGCGCCTTCTCTGGGACATGGGTGGTACCTCCGGGACGGGGCGTGGGGGAGCCGTGAAAGGGGGTTTTGATCACGTTCGGCGGTATATGGAGCTGATCACACTGGGTGCCGAAACCCACTGAAATCGACACCCCGCCGCACCCACCGCAGCCGACCGCCGCCACGCCGCGAACCCCACCCGTGCGGACCAATCCGGCTTGCCTTCCGGGCGGGCGTTCCCCCGTAGGAGGGACGAAATCGGGGGCAGGAGGGGCGCACGGTCCGAGCCTGCGCGCCTGCAATCGCTGCACGTCCCTTCACAACGGGGGACGGGAGGCGCGACACTCGCAGGCGCACATGAGCGTTGCCACCGCACCCAGCGGAAGTGAGGGCAAATCATGTCCCTGCACGACGATTTGACGGCCGTACGGCGCAATCTGGACGAGCTGGTCCGCTCGGTGGAGCAGCTGGAGCGCGACGTCGCGAACACGGCCCGCCCGGCACCGGCCGCCTCCCGGGTTCCCGGCGGGGGCGCCATGGTCAGCGTCCCGGACACCCCGTACGACAGCACGCTGTGGACGGACGCGGACGACGAAGGCCTCGGCGGCCGCGACCGCCGCGCGCCCTGACCCACGCGCCCCTGACCCACCTCTCGCGCACACCCCACCGCCCCGCCGGACCCGGTCACCCGCAGCGACGGGCGGCCGGGCCCCCGGGGCACCCCTCATCACTCCACCCGGAGTCCCCCTTGGCCACAGGCACCCAACCATCCCCACGGTCCGGCGGCGTCCACGACGCCTCGCGGGCCGCGATCGCGGCCCGGCACCTGCGGACCGACCGGTGGTGGCTCTCGCCCGCCGGCACCGCGGCCGGGCTGCTCGCCTTCATCGTCTACTCGTCGTGGCGGGCCTTCGCCAACGCCGACTACTACGCGGCGCCGTACGTCTCCCCGTTCTACTCCCCGTGCCTCGCGGAGAACTGCGCGGACATGCGCGGCGGCCCGAACCTCGACCTCTTCGGCAGCTGGTGGGGCCTGTCCCCCGCGCTGCTGGTCCTGGTCTTCCCGCTCGGCTTCCGGCTGACCTGCTACTACTACCGCAAGGCCTACTACCGGGGCTTCTGGGCCTCGCCGCCCGCCTGCGCCGTCGCCGAGCCGCACGCCTCGTACAGCGGTGAGACCCGCTTCCCGCTGATCTTCCAGAACATGCACCGCTACTTCTTCTACGCGGCGCTGCCCGTCGCGGGCATCCTCACCTACGACACCGTGCTGACCTTCCGCGACGAGCACTACGCGTGGGGCCACATGGGCCTCGGCACCCTGCTGTTCCTCGTCAACATCGGGCTGATCTGGGCGTACACCCTGTCCTGCCACTCCTGCCGGCACATCATGGGCGGCCGCCTGAAGCACTTCTCCAAGCACCCGGTCCGCTACCGCCTGTGGGGCTGGATCAGCCGACTGAACACCCGTCACATGCAGCTGGCGTGGGCCTCGCTGATCAGCGTGGCCCTGTGCGACTTCTACGTGTACCTGCTGGCCAGCGGCGCCTTCACCGACCCGAGGATCTTCTAGTGACCCAAGTGGAACGGCAGCAGTGGGACGTGGTCGTCGTCGGGGCCGGCGGCGCCGGGCTGCGGGCCGCGATCGAGGCGCGCGAGCGGGGCGCCCGTACGGCCGTGATCTGCAAATCCCTCTTCGGCAAGGCCCACACCGTGATGGCGGAGGGCGGGATCGCCGCCTCCATGGGCAATGTCAACGAGGGCGACAACTGGCAGGTCCACTTCCGCGACACGATGCGCGGCGGCAAGTTCCTGAACCAGTGGCGGATGGCGGAGCTGCACGCCAAGGAGGCACCGGACCGGGTCTGGGAGCTGGAGACCTGGGGCGCGCTCTTCGACCGGACGCCCGACGGGAAGATCTCGCAGCGCAACTTCGGCGGCCACGAGTACCCGCGGCTCGCGCACGTCGGCGACCGGACCGGGCTGGAGCTGATCCGCACCCTCCAGCAGAAGATCGTCCAGCTCCAGCAGGAGGACTTCAAGGAGTACGGGGACTACGAGGCCCGGCTCAAGGTCTTCCAGGAGTGCACGGTCACCCGCGTCCTCAAGGACGGCGAGCGGGTCTCCGGGACCTTCTGCTACGAGCGCGAGAGCGGCCGGTTCTTCGTCCTGGAGGCCCCCGCGGTGGTGCTGGCCACGGGCGGGATCGGGAAGTCCTTCAAGACCACGTCGAACTCGTGGGAGTACACGGGCGACGGCCACGCGCTGGCGCTGCTCGCCGGGGCCCCGCTGCTGAACATGGAGTTCGTGCAGTTCCACCCGACCGGCATGGTCTGGCCGCCCTCGGTGAAGGGGATCCTCGTCACCGAGTCGGTGCGCGGCGACGGCGGGGTGCTGCGCAACAGCGAGGGCAAGCGGTTCATGTTCGATTACATCCCGGACGTGTTCAAGGAGAAGTACGCGCAGTCCGAGGAGGAGGGCGACCGCTGGTACGAGGACCCGGACCACAACCGGCGTCCGCCCGAGCTGCTCCCCCGCGACGAGGTGGCCCGCGCCATCAACTCCGAGGTCAAGGCCGGGCGCGGGTCCCCGCACGGCGGGGTGTTCCTCGACGTGTCCACCCGGATGCCGGCCGAGAGGATCAAGCGGCGGCTGCCCTCGATGTACCACCAGTTCAAGGAGCTGGCGGACGTGGACATCACCGCGGAGGCGATGGAGGTCGGCCCGACCTGCCACTACGTGATGGGCGGCATCGCGGTCGAGTCCGACACCGCCGCCACCCTCGGGGTGCCGGGCCTGTTCGCCGCCGGTGAGGTCGCGGGCGGGATGCACGGCTCGAACCGGCTCGGCGGGAACTCCTTGTCCGACCTGCTGGTCTTCGGCCGCCGGGCCGGGCTGCACGCCGCCGAGTACGCGGCACGGGACGCCCCGGCCGTCGGCGGGCGGCCCGAGGTGTCCCAGGCGCAGATCGACGCGGCGGCCGCGGAGGCGCTGGCCCCGTTCCATGCCGCCGAGGGCGCGGAGAACCCGTACACCCTGCACCAGGAGCTCCAGACGGCCATGAACGACCTCGTCGGCATCATCCGCCGCGAGGGCGAGATGGCCCAGGCCCTGGAAAAGCTCTCGGCCCTGCGGCTACGGGCCTCCCGGGCCGGGGTCGAGGGGCACCGGCAGTTCAACCCGGGCTGGCACCTGGCCCTGGACCTGCGCAACATGCTGCTGGTCAGCGAGTGCGTGGCCCGCGCGGCCCTGGAGCGCACCGAGAGCCGGGGCGGCCACACCCGCGAGGACTGCCCGGCGATGGAGCGCTCCTGGCGGCCGGTGAACCTGCTGTGCCGACCGGTCGATCCCGCCCCCTCGGACCCCGCGGCGGACCGGATCGAACTGACCCGGGTGCGCACCGATCCCATCCGATCCGACCTGCTCGCGCTCTTCGAGAAGGAAGAGCTGGTCAAGTACCTCGCCGAAGAGGAGCTCTACGATTGACGCCCTTCCCGCCCGAAGGGGCGGGAATTCCTGGCTCACGTCGGCTGTGGACCTGCGGTCCGTCAGCTCTTACACGATCGGCACCAGCCGGGTTGAGACCAGCCCGGACCAGCATCACACGGGCGGAGTTCTTGTCCCTGGGGGACACAGCTCCGCACGCCGTGCAGGCATAGGTTCGTTCAGAGAGAGGTAGTGCGTGCTTGGTTCTCGCTCCGCACTGCGCGCAGTCCATGGTGGTGTGCGCGGGATGGACAAGGTGCACGGCACGGCCGTGCTTGCGGGCCATCTCGACCAGCGCCGTTTTGGCAGCACCGATGGCTGCATCGGCTGCCTTGCGGGCCATGGTGGACCTGGCCAGGAACTTCGGGCGGAAGTCCTCAACCGCCAGGGCATCGTGGCCGCGGACGACTGCCTTGGCCCACTTTCGCCCGGTGTCCTGGCGTTGCCGGGCCACCTTTTTGAGGAGCTTCGCCGCCAGCTTCTTCGCGGCCCGGTAGCCCCTGGAGCCGGGTTTGCCCCTCGTAGGCTTCCGCCGGGCCATCATTCGCTGATAGCGGGCGAGCCCTGCGGCAGCCTTCCGGCCGTGCTCGGCGTGGGGGAGGTCGTGGGCTTCACTTGTGGTGGTCGCGGTCTCCTTCACGCCCCAGTCGATCCCGATCACCTTGCCGGTGGTGGGCAAGGGCTGGCCTTCGACGGGGAGGACGAAGGACGCGTACCAATGACCGAGGCCGTCACGGCAGACCCGTACCGACGAGGGTTCCGCCGGAAGTTCACGGGACCACACAACGGTCAGTCCGATGCCCCCCGCGAGATGCAGGCGACCGTTCTTGATCCGGAAACCGCGCCGGGTGTAGTTGAGGCTCGGATCCGCCTTGGCCTTCTTCTTGTACTTGGGCATCCCTGCTCGCTGCCCCATCGGCAACCGTGCCTTGATGTCCTTCAGGGCTTTGGTACGGGACTTTCCGAAGTCCCGTACCACCTGTTGCTGCGGAACCGAGGAACCCTCCCGAAGCCACGCATTCGCCATGCGCGCCTCGGTGAGCATCTTGTCCAGCCGGGCCGGGCCACACATCTCGCCCTCGGCGCCGGCCCTTCTCGATCGGGCGCAGCACTCGTTCCATGTCCATCGACACCGTGCCCACTCACCCAACAGCTTGGCGAGCGCGTTGGAAGACACCCGAAGCCGGTAGGTGAACCTGCTGTATCCAGCGCCCTCCGACTTTTGAAGTGTCGTCATGCAATCAACCTAGACCGGGCCACTGACAACGCAAGAAAGCGCAGGTCATCACATATGCGACCAGACTTCCAGCGTTCCGCGGCCACCATGGCGGGCCACACTCTCACTCGAGCAGAAGTCCAGCGCCCCCGAGGAAGGACTCAATGAGTAGCTACGATGCCGCGTTCCGGATCTGGCGGGGCGACGCGGAGGGTGGTGAGCTGCGCGACTTCACCGTGGAGGTGAACGACGGGGAGGTGGTCCTGGACATCGTGCACCGGCTCCAGGCCACCCAGGCGTCCGACCTGGCGGTGCGCTGGAACTGCAAGGCGGGCAAGTGCGGTTCGTGCAGTGCGGAGGTCAACGGGCGGCCGCGGCTGATGTGCATGACGCGGATGTCGACCTTCTCCCGCGAGGAGACGATCACCGTGACCCCGCTGCGGGCCTTCCCCGTCGTCCGCGACCTGGTGACGGACGTGTCCTTCAACTACCAGAAGGCGCGCGAGGTGCCCGCGTTCGTGCCGCCCGCGGGGGTGGCTCCGGGCGAGTACCGGATGCAGCAGATCGACGTGGAGCGCTCGCAGGAGTTCCGCAAGTGCATCGAGTGCTTCCTGTGCCAGGACACCTGTCACGTGGTGCGCGACCACGAGGAGAACAAGGCGGCCTTCGCCGGTCCGCGCTTCCTGATGCGGGTGGCGGAGCTGGACATGCACCCGCTGGACGCGGCGGCCGAGGCGGGCCTCGACCGCAAGCGCACGGCGCAGGAGGAGCACGGGCTCGGCTACTGCAACATCACCAAGTGCTGCACGGAGGTCTGCCCCGAGGGCATCAAGATCACCGACAACGCCCTGATCCCGCTGAAGGAACGGGCCGTGGACCGCAAGTACGACCCGCTGGTGTGGCTGGGCAACAAGATCGGGCGTCGCTCCGGTCAATAGCCGCCCCCAATCGTTCACTTGGCAGGACAGAATGCCCCCTGAGCAACGTCGTTGACGTGAAGTCAGGGGGCATTCGCGGTGCGGGTGGGGGATCAGCTGGCGGACCGGTACCGCCTCGAACAGCGGCTCGGCCAGGGCGGCATGGGCGAGGTGTGGCGGGCACAGGACACGGCGCTGGAGCGGGCCGTGGCGGTGAAGGTACTGCTGGAGGCGGCCACGAACGACGAACTGGTCGCCCGCTTCCGGCGCGAGGCCACCATCGGGGCACGGCTCCAGCACCCCGGCATCACCGTGGTGCACGACGTGGGCCAGGAGGACGGGCGGCTCTTCATCGTGATGGAGCTGCTGGCGGGTGAGGATCTGCGCACGGCGCTGGTCCGGGCTCCGGGCGGGATGCCGGTGGCGGTCGCGCTGGACCTCGCCGCACAGACCGCCGAGGCGCTGGCCGCCGCGCACGAACGCTCGGTGATCCACCGGGACTTGAAGCCGGCCAACCTCTTCCTGCTGCCCGGGGGCCGGCTGAAGATCTGCGACTTCGGCATCGCGCACTCCTCGGACGCCACGGCCGGCTGGACGGTCACCGGCAGGATCTTCGGCAGCCCGCCGTACATGGCCCCCGAGCAGTGGCGGGGCGAGCGGGTGGACGCGCGGTGCGATCTGTACGCGCTGGGGGGCGTGCTCTACGCGCTGCTGAGCGGGGAGGCGCCCTTCGGAGAGGCCGAGAGCCCGTACGTCCTGATGCGCCGGCACATCGAGGACCCGCCGCTCCCGCTGCGCGTGGCCGGCGCCCCGGTCGCCCCGGAGGTGGAGCGGCTGGTGCTGCAGCTGCTGGAGAAGGCCCCGGAGGACCGGCCGGAGTCGGCGGCGGCGGTGGCGAAGGCGCTGCGGGGGCTGCTGGGCAGCTCCTCGGCGGCCCCCACAGCGGCCACGCAGCCGGCCCCGGAGCCGGCCCCGGACGAGACGGCCGCACCCCCGCCGGGGGACGGCGGCCACGGCGGGACCGGGGGCGGGGCAGGGGACGGGACCGGGGACGGGACCGGGGACGGGACCGGGGACGGGACCGGGGACGGGGACGGGACCGGGGGCGGGGCAGGGGACGGGGACGGGGCAGGGGCAGCGACCGGGGCAGCGACCGGGGGCGGGGCGCCGGGCACGAGCGGGGCCCTGGGCGCGTACGAGGTCGCGGGCGAAGCCGCACACGGGCACGGGCGCGGGTCCCCGGCCGTGACCGAAGACAGGGCCGTCGGCGAGCCGGTCGCCGGGGACCGGGGACCGGCCGTGACCGGCGCGGGGCAGCAGTTCCTGCGGGACCTGCTGACCGAGGTCGAGGACACCCTCCTGCTGCTGCCCGCCGACAGCGAGTCCCCGATCGAGATCCTGGGCACGGCCGCCGACACCGCGGCCCGCTTCGACGCGGATCTGGCCCGCCGCCTGCTGCGCGACGCCGAGGCGGCGGCGTGGGCCGCGGGCCGTCACGACGGTGCGCGGGTGGCCCGGCATCTGCTCCGGCTGGCCGGGAACACCGCCGCGCACGCCCCGGCCCGGTCCCGCCGGCTGCTGACGGACGCGCACCAGGCGCTGTTCACGGTGCCCGACCCCGACCGGGCGGGCCTGCTGCGGGAGGTGGCCGGGAAGTTGCTCAGGTTCGACCCCGAGCAGGCTCGCCAGATCGCCGAGTACCACCTCGGGAACAACCCCGAGGACAGGCCGCTGATCGACCGGATCCAGAAGGCGGCGATCGCCTCCGACCCCGAATGGACCCGGCTGCACCTGGACTTCATTGCCGACCCCGGCCAGCGGGCGGCCGAGACGTACGAGATGGTCCTGGCCATGGGGGTGCGGGACCTGCCCGCGGCCCTGCAACTGACCGGGCGGATCGGCGACGCGGTGGCCCGGCTGCTGGTCCTGTGCCAGCTGGCGGAGGACCTCGCCGCCGCCAAGGACCACGAGGGCGCGGCGCGCGTGCTGGAGCAGGCCGAGGCGGCGCTGCCCCCGGCCCTGTCCGAGCGGGCCTCCTGGCTGCGGGAGGAGGCCGACCGGCACGCCGCGAGCGGACGGGACGTCGACGCCGAGCGGCTGCGCGGCCGGGCGGCCGCCCTGCTGCGGGGCCGGCTGGAGGCGGCCGCCGACGAGAAGGCGAGCCATGGTGCGGCCACCCTGGCCGGCGCCCGGGAACGGGTCGTGGCGCCCGCCCCGGCGCAGCAGGACTTGGGCCACGCCGCGGAACGGGCCCGCCGGGCCCGGAGCCTGCCCGACGCCGCAAAACGGGCCGGCGAACTGCTCGCCGCCGCGTGGACGTACGCGGCCGGGGGCGGCACGCCCTGGCTGACAGCGGTGTCCGCCGACCCGGGGACCCCGCTGTCGCCCGGGACGACGGTCGTCTTCGCACCGGCCGGGACCGGCTACCGCAGTCCCGCGCCGGGAAAGCTCGCCTGGTCCGGGGGCGCGATGGCGGACGAACTGCGCGCGGCCGGCGGGCACCTCGTGCGGCGGTCGGGAACCGAGGTGGCCTTCCTGAACCCTGAGACGGGCACGATCCACTGGACGGCCCGTGCCGACGAGGGGGTGAGCGGGGCGCCCCGGCTTCCGGGGCAGCGGCGGATGCGGGTGTCCTGCGTCGCCGATGCCGGCACCGTCTACGTCGAGGTGTCGCGCACCGACGGGCCCGGGGTCCGGCTGGTGGCCCGGGAGCCGGAGAACGGCCGGGTGCGCTGGTGGCGGGACCTGCCGCAGCGGCGGCCCCTGCACAACCTCGGCCCGGTGCTGCTGCACGGGGCGCCGGGCGATCTCACCGCTCTGGAACCGGCGACCGGCGACGTGCTGTGGCGGCGTTCCCTCCCGGACCCCGGCGCCCGGTCACCGGCGGCGGTGGGCGACTGCCTGCTCCTGAAGGACTCCCGGCTGCTCCAGGCACTGCATCTGCCGACCGGCCGCGCGGTGTGGTCCTGGTCCGTGGATTCACCCGCGAACCTCGCGGTGTACGGGAAGCAGGACCTCGGGGACGACCCGGTCCACTTCCTGGACGGCCCCTTCCTCATCGCCCTGCGCCGGAGCACCGGCCGGCACCTGTGGCGGTTCGACGTGGGCCAGGCCGTGGAGGGGCCGCTGATCGAAGCGGGCACGGTGTACGTGGCCTCGTACGATCCGGGCCTGGGCGGGGACCGGGTCGTCGCGCTCGACGCCGGGACCGGGGCGCTGCGCTGGCAGCGTGCGCTGACCCGGCACCGGGGTCCGCAGTGCGCGCTGCGGTTCCTGGGCCTGCGGGCGGGCGCCCTGTACGTCGACGTCCGGAGCGGCGGCCGCCGCGGCCGGTTCGGCCGAACCACGGATCCGTACGTCGGCGCGCTGGACACGCGGACGGGCATGACGCAGCGCACGTGGGAGCACCCGGCCTCCTCCGACGGCGAGACCCTGCTGGTCGGCGAGCGCCTCGTACTGTCCCGGCCCACCCTCTCGGCGTACCGGCTGCCGTAGCCGCCGGCCCCCGCACCCGGTGCCGGACGACTCCGGGTGCGGGGGCACTGAACCACCCATACCCTCCGAAATGTGACTCCGCCGAAGAGCAGGACGCGAAGCAGCACGAAGAGACGCGCCACCACCGGGATACCCGTCCGGACCGGCCTCGCCCTCGCCGCCGGGCTGTTCGCGGTCACCGGCTGGGTGACGGCCACCGCCCCGGTCGCGCGGGCCGACGATCCCGTCACCCTGTCGCAGCAGGGGCAGATCACCGACCGGGTGGGGGCCCTGGGCGATCGCAGGCCCGAGGTGACCGCCGCGCTGGACAAGCTGTACGCGGACCGGAAGGTCCAGCTGTTCGTCACGTACGTGCGGGACTTCTCCGGCCGGTCCGCGCAGAGCTGGGCCGATGCCACCGCCCAGAAGAACGGCCTCGGTCAGAACGACGTGCTGCTGGCCGTCGCCACCGGGGCCCGGCAGTACGCCTATTCGGCCGATGTCGACTCCGGGTTCACCAAGGAGCAGCTCGCGGCGGTCGCGCAGACCGCGATCGAGCCGGCCCTCAAGCAGAACGACTGGGCGGGCGCCGCGATCGGCGCCGCCAACGGCTACGACGCGGTCCTGGGCGGGCAGCCCGTGCCGGTGCCGGCCGTCGTGCCCGGTGAGGCCGATCCCGGAGGCGCCGCGGCGAGCGGTGAGAGCGGCGCCGGGGACTTCGTCCTCCCGGTGGTCGCGGTCGGTGCGGCCGGCGCCCTCGGGGCGTACGCGTACACCCGCCGCAAGCGCAAGCAGGCGGGCGGCGGTAGCGGCGGCGGCGCGAAGACCACCGGCTGGTCCGGGCAGGGGCCCGCCCCCGTCCCGCTGCCGGAGCTGGACGCCAGGGCCAAGGCCCTGCTGGTGGAGACCGACGACGCGATCCGCACCAGCACCGAGGAACTCGGCTTCGCCACGGCGCAGTTCGGCGAGGAGGCGGTGGCGGCCTTCACGCAGGCGGTGGAGTTCGGGAAGGGCGAGCTGACGGCCGCGTTCCGGCTGCGCCAGCAGCTCGACGACGCCTACCCGGAGGACGACGCGACCCGGCGCCGGATGCTCGACGAGATCGTGGCCCGCTGCACGGAGGCGAGCCGGCGGCTCGACGCCGAGTCGGCGGACTTCGACCGGCTGCGGGACCTGGAGAAGAACGCCCCGCAGGCGCTCGCGACCGTCGAGGCCCACTTCCGCGCCCTGACGGGCCGTACGACCACGGCGGAGGCGACCCTGACGGCGCTCGGCCGCCAGTACGCGGACTCCGCGGCGGCGCCGGTGGCCTCCAACCCCGAACAGGCCAAGGACCGGCTGCTGTTCGCGACGACCAGCCTCGGCGAGGCGCGCGCCGCCATCGACTCCGGCGACAACGGCAAGGCCGCCGTGCACGTCCGGGCGGCCGAGGGCGCCGTGGACCAGGCGGCCACCCTGGTCGACGCGGTGGAGCGGCGCGCGCAGGAGCTGGCGGAGGCGGCCGGGAAGCTGCCGGGCGCGCTCAACGAGACGGACACGGACCTCGCCGACGCGCGCGGGCTGCTGACCGGCACCACCGAGGGCTCGACCGGCGATCTGCGCGGCCGCATCAGCCGGGCGGAGGCCGTACTGGCCGACGTACGGCAGGAGCAGGGCGCCGGCCGGTACGACCCGATGGACGCGCTGCGCCGCGTGGAGGAGGCCGACGCGGCCCTCGACGAGGCGCTGGCCGGGGCCCGCGAGCGGGAGTCGGGCCGGCAGCGGGCCGCGGCCCTGCTCGACCAGGCCCTGCTCACGGCGCGCAGCGCGATCGGCGCGGCCACGGACTACATCACCACCAGCCGGGGTGCGATCGGCAGCCAGGCCCGGACCCGGCTGGCGGAGGCCCAGCGGCACCTGGAGCGGTCCACGGCCCTGGCGGGCTCGGACCCGGCGGGCGCGCTCGCCGAGGCCCAGCAGGCGGACTCGCTGGCGCGCCAGGCGCAGCAGCTGGCCGAACAGGACGTTCGGGGCTACGAGAACCCGTACGGCGGTGGCGGCCGGCAGCAGGGCGGCGGCATGGGCGGCGCGGTGCTCGGCGGGATCATCCTCGGCGAGATCCTGGGCGGCGGCCGCGGCGGAGGCGGCGGGTTCGGCGGCGGAGGCGGCGGGGGCTTCGGCGGCGGTTTCGGCGGGGGCGGCGGGGGCGGCGGACGCGGCCCCGGCTCCTTCGGCGGCGGCGGCACCCGCGGCCGCATGGGCGGCGGCGGCCGCTTCTGACACGTACTCCCTTCACAGCCCCTCCCCCTCCCCCTCCCAAGGAGACAGAGCACATGAGCAAGCAGAGCATCCTCGGCCGCGTCACCCAGCTCGCCAAGGCCAACATCAACTCCCTGCTGGACCAGGCGGAAGACCCGCAGAAGATGCTGGACCAGCTCATCCGCGACTACACGAACAACATCTCCGAGGCGGAGCAGGCCGTCGCCACCACCATCGGCAACCTGCGGATGCTGGAGGCGGACCACAAGGAGGACGTGGACGCGGCCGCGGAGTGGGGCGGCAAGGCCCTCGCGGCGAGCAAGAAGGCCGACGAGCTGCGGGCCTCCGGGTCGGCGGCCGACGCCGACAAGTTCGACAACCTCGCGAAGGTCGCCCTCGGCCGCCAGATGCAGTCGGAGAAGGAGGCGAAAACGGCCGCGCCGACGATCGCCGCCCAGACCGAGGTGGTCGACAAGCTGAAGTCGGGCCTGGACTCGATGAAGACCAAGCTGACGGAGCTGACGGCGAAGCGCGACGAGCTGGTCTCGCGGGCCAAGACCGCGCAGGCCCAGAACACGATGATGGACGCGGTCAAGAACATCGACGTGCTGGACCCGACCAGCGACATCGGCCGCTTCGAGGAGAAGGTCCGCCGCGAGGAGGCCATGGCCCTCGGCAAGCAGGAGCTGGCCGCCTCCTCCCTGGACGCGCAGTTCGAGTCCCTGGACGACCTCGGCAAGACCTCGGAGATCGAGGCCCGCCTGGCCGCCCTGAAGGCGGGCAAGGCCGCCTGACGGCCCCACGGGTACGGGCCGCCCCCTGTCAGGGGGCGGCCACCAGGGATTCCACGACGACTCCGGAGTGCTCACCCGGCCGTGCTCACCCGGCCGTACTCACCCGGCCGTGCTCACCCGGCCGTGCTCACCCGTACATGCTCAGCAGCTGCTCCGCCGAGAGTTCCGTCACCGATTCGGCCACCGCGCCCGGGAGCGGGAGTTCGAACCAGACCGTCTTGCCCCGGTGGGTGCGGCGGGTGCCCCAGCCCGCGGAGAGCAGGCCGACCAGCTGGAGGCCGCGGCCGCCCTCGTCGGTGTCGCGGGCCCGGCGGCGGCGGGGCTGGACCAGGTTGGCGTCCCAGACCTCGCAGACGAGGGTGCGGTCCAGCAGGAGGCGCAGCCTGATTTCGCCCTCGCCGTAGCGCAGGGCGTTGGTGACGAGCTCGCTCACCAGGAGTTCCGTGGTGTCGAGCAGTCCCTCCAGGCCCCACGCGGGCAGCTTCGCCCGGGCCAGCTCGCGGGCCCGGCCCACGGAGCGGGCCTCGCGCGGGAGCTGCCAGTCGCCGACCGCGTCCACCGGGAGGCCCTGGACCCGGGCCATCAGCAGGGCGATGTCGTCCTCGCCGTGCCGGGTGTCGAGCGTGTTCAGGACGTGGTCGCAGACCTCCTCCAGCGGGCGCGAGGGGTCGGCGAGCGCGTCCCGCAGGCCCCGCAGGCCCTCCTCCAGGGGGTGGGTCCGGGATTCGACCAGCCCGTCGGTGTAGAGCGCGAGCAGGGCGCCCTCGGGGAGTTCGACCTCGACCTCCTCGAAGGGTTCCCCGCCCACGCCCAGCGGCATTCCGGTGGGGATCTCCAGCAGCAGGCCGGGGCGGGGCGTGCCGCCCTCCTCCACCGGTTCCACCAGTACGGGCGGCATGTGGCCGGCGTTGGCGATGGTGCAGCGCCGGGTGACCGGGTCGTAGACGGCGTAGACGCACGTGGCGAGGTACACCTCGGAGCGGTCGGCGTCCCGCGAGTGCAGGGCGGCCCGGGAGGCCTGCTGGGAGCCGCCGGGTGCGCCGAGGCCCCGGGCGATCTCGTCCAGCGCGGTCAGCACCTCGGCCGGTTCCAGGTCCAGCAGCGCGAGGGTCCGTACGGCGGTGCGCAGTTCGCCCATGGCCACGGCGGCCCGCAGTCCGCGGCCCATGACGTCGCCGACGACCAGCGCCGTGCGGTGCCCGGGCAGCTCGATGACGTCGAACCAGTCGCCGCCGACCTCGGTGGCGGCGTTGCCCGGCAGGTAGCGGCAGGCGATGTCGAGTCCGGCGGCCTCCGGGTCGCCGGGGGGCAGCAGGCTGCGCTGCAGTATCAGCGCGCGTTCGTGCTCGCGCCGGTAGAGGCGGGCGTTGTCGATGCAGACGGCGGCGCGCGCGGCGAGCTCCACGGCGACCGCCCGGTCGCGTTCGCCGAAGGGCTCGCTGCCCTTGGTGCGGGAGAACTGCGCGAGTCCGACCACCGTGTCGTGCGCGACCAGGGGGACGACGAGGGTGGACTGGACGAGGTCCCCGGAGTCGGGTCCGCCGCCCTCCACCAGCCGGGGCCGCGCCGTGCGCAGGGCGAAGGCCCCCGGCGATCCGGCCGGGTACCGGTGCACCTCCCCTACGGAGACCAGCGCGCCCGGACCCGACAGCGGGGCGTCCGACACGGCCGAGGAGAAGGCCACCCGGCGCAGCGGCGCCGAGGGCGCGCGTCCGGGTCCGTAGCCGGGCAGGCTGGGCACGCCGGGGCCCTGCGGGCGGGCGGGGCGGTCGTCGTCGCCGAGCAGCAGCCCCTGGTAGAGGTCGACGGCGGCCAGGTCGCAGAAGCCCGGGACGGTGACGTCGAGGAGTTCGCGGGCGGTGGTCTCCAGGTCGAGGGAGTTGCCGATGCGGTGTCCGGCCTCGTTGAGCAGGGCCAGGTTGCGCCGGACCCCGGCGGCCTCGCGGGCGGCGAGGTGGCGGCGGGTCACGTCGATGCCGATGCCGGCGACTCCGATGGGACGGCCGGTGCCGCCGTGGACCCGGTAGAGGTTGATGGACCAGTGGCGGTTGTCCCGGCTGCCGGGGGCGGCGCCGGTGATCTGGAGGTCGTTGACCGATTCGCCGGTGTCCAGACACCTGCGCAGCGCTTCGGCCATCCGGTCGGCCTCGTGCGCGGGGAGGTAGTCGTGGACGGTGCGGCCGCGGTGTTCCTCGGCGGCGCCGCCGAAGACGGTCGCGAAGCGGCGGTTGGCCCGCTGCACGGTGAGGTCCGTACCGAAGAGCAGGAACCCGAAGGGAGATTGGCCGAATATCGCCTGCGAGGCGGCCAGATCGGATTCGATCCGGCGCAGTGCGCGGACGTCGACCACGACGCAGAGCGCGGCCCGCTCGGCGGTTTCGGTCTGGGTCGGCATCACATAGATCTCGGCCACCCCGTGCGCACCGTCGCCGCCGGGGATCCGGAAGGGGATCAGGCCGGTCCATTCCTTGCCGTCGAGAATCTCGGCAACCCTGCGGTGGGCGCCGGCGCGCAGCTCCGGGGGCATGAAGGCGTCGACGGGGTCACGGCCGACGGCCTCGCCGGCGGTCAGCCCGAAGAGTTCTTCGGCGCGCAGACTCCACTGGTCGATGAGCCCGTCGGGCCCGATCGAGAAGGAAGCGACCTTTATGTAGTCATATATCGAGCCAGGCGGGCTGCTGTGCCACAGGGAGTCGCGCCAGGTCTCCCCAGACGCTTCCCCGGGCACACGGGCCTGATGTGCCTGTGCAGGTATCTCGCTCACGCGACCGTCCCCTCCAGCTCACCGCAACCGGACCGGCCATGACCGAAGTATTCAGCACCACGGCGCTCTACGACACGGCCTTCGCGATCACAAAAAGATCCCGTTGTTTTCCGGCCAGGCCGTGTGATCGTCGGCTGCCCCTCACCTTGTTACTCACCAGGAAGAGCCAATTCGAACCACACGGTCTTCCCCGACTTCCCGTGACGGGTCCCCCAGCGCTGTGCCGAGACGGCCACCAGATGGAGTCCGCGACCCCCCTCGTCGTCGGGTGCGGCGGTGCGTTCGCGGGGTGGATCCGGAAGCGGATCCGAAACCTCCACGAGAAGTGCCGGACCCGGACGAGCCTCGGCGGCGGCCGGATTGCGCCGTACGAGACGGACCCCGATGGGGCCCGAGGCGTACCGCAGGGAGTTGGTGACCAGCTCGCTGACCAGCAGGACGGTCACGTCGCCGACGGAGTCGAGACCCCAGTCGCGAAGGGTGCCGCGCACCGCGTGGCGGGCGGTGCGGACGGCACCCGGTTCGGCGGGAAAGGCCCATTCGGCGCATTCACCGTCTGTGTCGATCACGCCGATCACTTCCCGGGCCGGCTGGCGACCCCAGTCCGGTTCGACAGGGACAGAACCACGGGGGACAAGTACGAGATAGGGATTAATAGCGACATACCCGATATTCGCGGCGTCGTACCACTCGGTCCCCCACGGACCGGCGCACTGTGGCGCAGACGGCCTAGCGCGTGCGCGTCACGCGCCCCCGCGAACGCCCCGGCCGCCGTGAACGCCCGGGCCGCCGTGACCGCCCGGGCCGCCCCGCGCTCCCGCGCTCAGCCGGCGGCCCGCCTCGGCGACGGCCGGGCGGTCCTGGTCGAGCCAGTCCACGGAGTCCAGTTCCTCGGGCCGGAGCCAGCGCAGCTCGTCGTG
This sequence comes from Streptomyces sp. NPDC058401, assembly GCF_042722885.1. Classification (NCBI taxonomy): domain Bacteria; kingdom Bacillati; phylum Actinomycetota; class Actinomycetes; order Kitasatosporales; family Streptomycetaceae; genus Streptomyces; species Streptomyces sp. NPDC058401. The sequence goes on along the minus strand of NZ_JBHXKA010000071.1, from coordinate 2,631 downwards.
GTCCTCCAGCGGGAGCGGATCGCCCGAGAGCAGCCGGGCCGTCCACACGTGCAGGACGAGGCCGGGCTTCAGCGGCCACTCCCCCGGGATCCGCTCCAGCGCCTCGGTCTCGACGCCGAGCTCCTCGCGCAGCTCGCGCACGAGCGCCTCGGGTACGGATTCGCCCGGCTCGGCCTTGCCGCCCGGGAGCTCCCAGCGGCCGGCCAGCTCCGGGGGCGCACTCCGGCGGGCGGCCAGCAGGCGCCCCTCATGACAAAGGGCTCCGCCCACGACCACTCGTACAGTCATGGACGGAGCCTATGGCAGCGGCGACGGGTGCGCCGCACCGCTCAGTTCCTCGTGCCGGTCCGGCCGGCGGTGGTGTCCTGACCCACCTGGCCCATCCGCTCGATCCAGTAGAGCTGCTTGTGCCCTCTGCTTTCGAGGCTGTCGGCGACCTTCTGGGCCTCTGCCCGGGTGGAGTACCGGCCGACCCGGTAGCGGTTGCCGTTGTCGTCCTCACGTATGACCAGCCACGGGAGCAGGGCACCGCTGTCGTTCATCGCGTTTCACCCTCCGCCGACGTACCTGCCCGGGAAACCGCATTGCGCATATGCCCGAGCCTACGCCCGACCTTTACTCAGCGGATACGGTTTTTCACGAAGAGGTACCTCGCAGGCGTACGCATCCGGCCATGCGTACGAGTGGGCCGTGCGCGCCGGTTCAGACCCCGCGCACGGTCGGCAGCGGAAGGATCACCGCGCCACCCGGGTTCTCCTTGCGGCATACGTCCCCGCAGGTGGCGTCGAGGGAACAACAGAGCGAGCAGATCGGGCCGGAGACGACGGGGCAGTCGGCGATGTCCGGGAGCTCGTACGCGGACTCGCAGACGGAACAGACGTGCGTGGCGGTGACGTCCTCGACGACCACGTCCGGGCCGTTGACCGTGTTCGGCCTGGCCAGGTAGTACTTCCCCTTCGTCGCCCAGGCGATCAACGGGCACAGGACGAGGGAGAGTCCGGCCGCGATGAAGGTGGAGAAGGCCTCGGCGTATGTCCCGAAAAGGCCGAAGAAGGCGAGGATCGAGACGGTGGAAGCGATCACCATCGACCCGAAACCGGCCGGATTGACCGAGTACAGGTAGGCGCGCTTGAACTCGATGTACGGCGGGCTGAGCCCGAGCCGCTTGTTGATCACGAGGTCGGCGGCGACGGCGACGATCCAGGCGATGCCGACGTTGGAGTAGAAGCCCAGCAGCTTGCCGAGCATCGCGAACATGTTCAGCTCCATCAGCGTCAGCGCGATGCCGAGGTTGAGGAAGATGTACCAGACCCGGCCGGGGTGGCGGTGGGTGACCCGGGAGAAGAAGTTCGACCAGGACAGCGAGCCGCTGTAGGCGTTCGTGACGTTGATCTTGACCTGGGACACGATGACGAACAGGGCGGCCACGGGCAGTGCGAGCCCCCCGAGCCAGGGGCGCAGCGCCTCCAGCTGCGGGGCGATCGGCTCCAGCGCGTGCGTCTTGCCGACGGCCTCCAGGGCGACGAAGGCGAGGAAGGCGCCGCCGAGCTGCTTGGCGGCGCCGATGATCACCCAGCCGGGGCCGGCGGCGAGCACGGCGAGGTTCCAGCGGCGGCTGTTGGCCGGGGTCTTGGCGGGCATGAACCGCAGGTAGTCGGCCTGCTCGCCGATCTGCGCGATCAGCGAGAGCGCGATGCCGGTGCCGAAGCCGAAGCCGATCCAGGAGAAGCCGGAGCCGGCCCCTTCCGTCCCGCCGAAGTGCGCGAAGGCGCCCCAGGCATCGGGGGCCTCGAAGGCGAGCACGAGGAACGGCAGGACCAGCCCGATCAGCCAGATCGGCTGGGTCCAGGCCTGCACCTTGGCGAGGGCGCCCATGCCCTTGAAGACGATCGGGATGACGATCAGCGTGGTGAGCAGGTACCCGATCTCCACCGGCAGTCCGACGGCCTGGTGCATGGCCTGGGCCATGATCGAGCCTTCGAGCGCGAAGAAGATGAAGGTGAACGAGGCGTAGATGAGCGAGGTGAGGGTGGAGCCGAAGTACCCGAAGCCCGCGCCCCGGGTGACCAGGTCCATGTCCAGGCCGTACTTGGCGCAGGCGCGGGCGATGGGGATGCCGGTCAGGAAGATGACGACGGCGGCGGCCAGGATCGCGGCGGCCCCGCTGGTGAAGCCGTAGGCGAAGACGATGGAGGCGCCGATGGCGAAGTCGGCGAGGTAGGCGATGCCGCCGAGGGCGGTGCCGGCGACGGTGCCGGGGCCCCAGCGGCGGAAGGAGTGGGGCGCGTATCTGAGCGAGTAGTCCTCGCGGCTCTCGTCTGCGGCGAGCTTGGCGTAGCTCCGACGGGGTGGCTGCACCGCGGGGGCCGGGGCGGGGGTGACGGTATCGGTCATACCGCCGGAAGGTAGGCCGCTTCCGTGACGGCCCGTCACGCTTGGGCATTGCCCGGGGGTTACACCCCCGGCCCCCGCGTCACGACGGGGTTACGCCCCGCGGACCCCGACGTCCGCCTACCGGTGCCCCCACCCGGCGGGGTTCCCGCCGAAGCGTTCCGGCGCGCCGCCGTTGCGGGGGGCCGCCCCCCCCCCCCAGCTCCACAAAACCCCGGCGGGGCGGTCGCATATAAAAAA
>NZ_JBHXKA010000070.1:0-40562 GCF_042722885.1 Streptomyces sp. NPDC058401 | reverse complement strand
GTTTACGGCTCGAACTTGTAGCCGAGGCCACGGACCGTGACCAGGTAGCGCGGGGCACCCGGGTCGGGCTCGAGCCCCTCCCACGTGCGCCCCTCGCACCGCTCGGCCCCAGGGGCCTCCCGGGCTTCGGGACGCTGCGCCGGCCTCCGACCGGCGACGGGACGGACCCGCCGCCTACGGCTTACGGCTCGAACTTGTAGCCGAGGCCGCGGACCGTGACCAGGTAGCGCGGGGCACCCGGGTCGGGCTCGATCTTGGCGCGCAGGCGCTTCACGTGGACGTCGAGGGTCTTGGTGTCGCCCACGTAGTCGGCGCCCCAGACCCGGTCGATGAGCTGCATGCGGGTCAGTACGCGGCCCGCGTTGCGCAGCAGCATCTCCAGGAGGTCGAACTCCTTCAGCGGGAGGTCCACCTTGGCTCCGGCGACGGTGACCACGTGGCGGTCGACGTCCATCCGGACGGGGCCCGCTTCCAGGGCCGCCGGGGTGACCTCTTCCGGCTCGCCGCGGCGGCGCAGGACCGCGCGGATGCGGGCGACCAGCTCCCGGGAGGAGAAGGGCTTGGTGACGTAGTCATCGGCTCCTATCTCCAGCCCGACGACCTTGTCGATCTCGCTGTCCTTGGCGGTCACCATGATCACGGGGACGTTGGAGCGGCCGCGCAGCTGCCGGCAGACCTCCGTGCCGGGCAGCCCGGGGAGCATCAGGTCGAGGAGGACGAGGTCGGCGCCGTTGCGCTCGAACTCGTCGAGCCCGTCGGGCCCGGTCGCGGCGATCGCGACCTCGAAGCCCTCCTTGCGGAGCATGTAGGACAGGGCGTCGCTGAAGGATTCCTCATCCTCGACGACGAGCACTCGGGTCACGGAAGGACCTCCGGGGCAGGGATGGCTGGTGCGGTGTGAGGTTCGAGCTGGGGGTGGGCGGGTGCGGAGGCCGTCGCCGGGGCCGGCGCGGCCGCTTCGGGGAGTCGCAGGGTGAACGTGGAACCCTGACCCTCCGAGCTCCAGACCGACACCTCCCCGCCGTGCGAAGCCGCTACGTGCTTCACGATCGCAAGGCCCAGGCCGGTTCCTCCCGTGGCGCGGGAGCGGGCCGGGTCCACACGGTAGAAGCGTTCGAAGATGCGCTCGCGGTCCTTTTCCGGGATGCCGATGCCCTGGTCGGTCACGGCTATCTCGATCAAGTCTCCACCCGGCGCGGTCACCCGGCGCGCGGCGATGCCGACGCGGGTGCGGGCGGGGCTGTAGTTGACGGCGTTCTCGACCAGGTTTCCGAGGGCGGCCGCGAGCTGCCCCCGGTTGCCCCATACCCGCAGGTCGGCGGTGCCGCCGGCGGCCATGGTGATCTGTTTCGCGGAGGCCGTGTGGCGGCAGCGGTCTATGGCCTCGGCCACGAGCGTGTCCACCCGCATCGGCTCCGCGTCCTCCAGGGGGTCGTCGTTCTGTACCCGGGAGAGGTCGATGAGTTCTTGTACGAGGTTGATGAGGCGGGTGGCCTCGATCTGCATGCGGCCGGCGAACCGGGTGACCGCCTCGGGTTCGTCCGAGGCGTCCATGACGGCCTCGGAGAGCAGGGAGATCGCGCCGACCGGGGTCTTGAGCTCGTGCGAGACGTTCGCGACGAAGTCGCGGCGCACGGCCTCGATGCGGCGGGCCTCGGTGAGGTCCTCCACGAGGAGGAGCACGAGGCGGGAGCCGAGCGGGGCGACGCGTGCCGAGACGGCGAGCGCCTCGCCGCGGCCGGTGCCGCGCCGGGGCAGGTCGAGCTCGACCTGGCGTATCTCCCCGTCGCGCCGGGTGTCGCGGGCCATGTGGAGCATGGGTTCCACGGCGAGCTTGCCGCCGCGGACCAGGCCGAGGGCATATGCCGCCGAGCTGGCCTTGACCACCGCGTCCCCCTCGTCGAGCACGACGGCGGAGGAGCGGAGAACGGAGAGGACGGTGTCCACTCCGGGTGGGAGCACCGCATTGATGTCGGGGCGCATGGAGCTCCGGGTGGGGCGGGCTTGGTCGCGCTCGCTCCAGCGGAACGCCAGCATCGCGATCACACCGGTGCAAAGACCGGCAATCGCTGCAGCTGCGGCGACCGCCGCGTTCACGTCCATGACTCCAGGTTAAGCAGGCCGGAGGACACTTCCACAGCCGTTCGGGTGGCACCTCGAACACTCGTCGCCCAGAGTTCACCCTGACGACCGTGCTGATTCACTTGGGATGCCGGAGTCGGTCGCGTTCGGGGTTCACCGTGGCAACGTGGGGCCGATGGCCGCACCGGCCCGCTTCCGGGTTCCGGGCAGTACTTGCAGCAGGCAGTAGCAGGTCGTAGTAGGTCGTAGTAGGTCGAGAGAGGGACACGAGACATGCGTGACGCGTACCACGAGGAACTGGACTCGATCGGTGAAGGCCTGGTCGAAATGGCCCGGCTGGTCGGCTCCGCCATCGGGCGGGCCACGACCTCCATGCTCGACGCCGACCTGAAGCTCGCCGAGAGCGTCATCGCCGCCGACCAGAAGGTGGACGACCTCCAGCACGACCTGGAGGCCCGCGCCATCGCGCTGCTCGCGCGCCAGCAGCCGGTCGCCACCGACCTGCGCATCGTCGTCACCTCGCTGCGCATGAGCGCCGACCTGGAGCGTTCCGGCGACCTGGCGCAGCACGTGGCCAAGCTCGCCCGGCTCCGCTTCCCGGACACGGCGGTCCCGCGCGACCTGCACGCGACCATCCTGGAGATGGGGCAGCTCGCGCAGCGGCTGATGGCGAAGGCGGCCGAGGTCATCATCACGAAGGACGTCGACCTGGCGCTCCAGCTGGAGCAGGACGACGACGAGATGGACCAGCTGCACCGCACGCTGTTCCAGCACCTGATGGACGACCGCTGGAAGCACGGCATCGAGACGGCGGTCGACGTGACCCTGCTGGGCCGCTACTACGAGCGCTTCGCGGACCACGCGGTGTCGGTCGCCAAGCGCGTGGTCTACCTGGTGACGGGCGAGCACGCGGACGAGCTCCAGGCCCCCACGCAGGTCGAAGGCGTCTGACCCGGGGCCCGGGCCGACGCCCGGGGCGGGGCCGGGGTTGGGGCCGAGGTTGGGGCCGGGGCTGGATCAACAACGAGCCCCCAATGCGCCGTTGACGCGGGAGCCCGGCTGGGCATGAATGAGGCGAAGGCACAACGCCTACGAGGAGGATCCATGCCCGATTCCCCCGTCCCCATCACCCCGGAGCAGGAAGCGCAGCCCCCGGAGGGCCTGCGCCTGCGCTTGCCCCTGCTCGCGGCCTGCGGCTGCGGCTCGGGCTGCGGCTGCGGCTGCCAGTCCGGCGCCCCCTGCCAGTGCGGCGGCTGAGGCCACCCGCCCGGACACCCGCAAGCGAAGGGCCCCGCCCGACACCCGTCGGCCGGGGCCCTTCGCATCCGTACCAGCGAGGAGGAGACGGCCGTGCGCACCGGCAGACCCAGCCAGGAGCAGCTGCGCCGCAACTTCGAGAGCGTCCTGACGAACGTGCTGTCGGGACGCGGAGTACGCACCGAGACGGGGCTCGACTCCCCGACGGAAAACGCCCTGTGGGCGATCCGCTACGCCTTCCCCGACGCCTCGGACGCGCTGGTGGCCGCGGCGTACCGCGCCTTCGCCGGCCAGATCGACGGCAGCAACGCGGCCGCCTGGCGCACGGAAATGGACCGCAGGATCGCCGAACGCGGGGCGCGGCCCCGCCCGCCGGGCCCACCGGGCCCACCGGCGGACCGGGGTCCCGTCCCCCGGCCCGGTCCGTAGCGGGCTCGGTCAGTACTCCTCGATCCGGGGCGGCGGCGACCAGTGGGCCGGCAGCACCTGCCCCTCGCCGCGGAAGCAGAGGACCGGGAAGCGCCGGGTCCACCACCGGCCGCCGCGCTCGCCGTTGCCCGCGTCGGGCAGCGCCATGGGGCGGGTGGCGGCGAAGAACCGGTCGTCCCACCGGTCGAGCACCGGCTGCCGGATCTCCCGGACCCGCGCGGTGAGCAGGGGCCACGCCCTGCGCAGCCCGTCGCGGCAGGCCAGGCCGTGCTCGTACTCGTACACGAACTCGAGATCGAAGCCCGCCTCGATGTCGAGCACGACCAGCCGCCACCGTGCGAGCGCCGCGTTGAGGCTCTCGCGCCCCTCCAGCACCTCCTCGGCCGCCCGCGCGGACGCGTAGTCCTCGGCCGTGAGCTCCGGGTTCACCGCTTCAGGCCCCACCAGCGCCTCCCCTTGCCGTCCCGGATCCAGTAGCCGCCGGGGTCTCCCCCTGTCACGCGGCGCCAGCGTGTGCTGCCCCGCTGAGCGGCGAGCGCGAGCGCAGCGAGCTGTCCAGGGTCGGTGGCCGAAGGCTGCTGCTCAACTGCTTTGGCGATGCTGGCGCTCTCGAAGCCGCCGCACATGCCTGGCGTGCTGCCCAGCCCGCGACCTCTGAGCGCGATCAATGGATAGCGGTTGGGGATCCGCCGCTCGCTCGTACAACTCGACTTCGAAGGCGTCCGCGTCCTCCTCGACAAGCCGTGCCAACGCGTCCCGATCCTGCTCAGCCGTCGGACGCACACGAACTTCGTCCCGCCACACCTGACCGCTCGCTTCGGCTTCGTCCACCTCGCCAATATAGGTACGAGCAGGAGGCATACGGACTCCCCTGAACCAAGATCCGAAAGAGATGGCCTAGCTCATTCCGCCACCCGCAGAGGCTCGGAAACCGGCCCTACGCCCCCCTCATGCCGAGCAGCCGGGACCGTGCGCGGGAGGCTCTCGGCAGGGCTCTGCGGCCGGATGGTCCCCCACGCTGAGGGCCCACAGGGGGCCCAGGGCAGACGAATGCCCCCGATCTGCGCCGTGTGCGCAGGTCGGGGGCATGATCGCTTTTGCTACTTCTTCTTGCCCTGGTTCTTGACTGCCTCGATGGCGGCCGCTGCGGCGTCCGGGTCGAGGTAGGTGCCGCCCGGGTTGAGGGGCTTGAAGTCGGCGTCCAGCTCGTAGGAGAGCGGGATGCCGGTCGGGATGTTCAGGCCCGCGATGTCGGCGTCGGAGACCCCGTCGAGGTGCTTGACCAGCGCGCGCAGGGAGTTGCCGTGCGCGGCGACCAGGACGGTGCGGCCGTCGAGGAGGTCCGGGACGATCGCGTCGTACCAGTACGGGAGCATGCGGACGACGACGTCCTTGAGGCACTCCGTGCGCGGGCGCAGCTCCGGCGGGATGGAGGCGTAGCGCGGGTCACCGGACTGCGAGAACTCCGTGCCGTCTTCGAGCGCCGGCGGCGGGGTGTCGTACGAGCGGCGCCACAGCATGAACTGCTCCTCGCCGAACTCGGCGAGGGTCTGGGCCTTGTCCTTGCCCTGGAGGGCGCCGTAGTGGCGCTCGTTCAGGCGCCAGGAGCGGTGGACGGGGATCCAGTGGCGGTCGGCGGCCTCCAGCGCGAGCTGGGAGGTGCGGATCGCACGCTTCTGGAGGGACGTGTGAACCACGTCGGGGAGGAGATCGGCGTCCTTCAGGAGTTCGCCACCGCGGACTGCCTCCTTCTCGCCCTTCTCGTTGAGATTGACGTCCACCCAGCCGGTGAACAGGTTCTTCGCGTTCCATTCGCTCTCGCCGTGGCGGAGGAGGATCAGCTTGTACGGTGCGTCGGCCATGCGTACGAGCCTAATGGACACACCCGTCCCCTCGCGCGCGGTGTGTACGGCATGCGGGACGGTCCCCCGATTGACGCCGGCCGTCAATCCAGTGGCTCTGGACGGCCGCTGTCCGTAGGGTCCGAACGAGTAGAGGGACGCTTACATCTCGGGGGGATTCCGTATGTCCGTTGCCAGTGTGAGACGGGCCGCCCGCGAGAGCGTGGCGGGGCTGCCCCGGGAGTTCTGGTGGCTCTGGACGAGCACGCTGGTCAACAGGCTCGGGGCCTTCGTCGCCACATTCATGACCTTGTACCTGACCCTGGAGCGGGGCTATTCGGCCTCCTTCGTGGGACTTGTGGTGGCCCTCCACGGGCTCGGCGGTGTGGTGTCCTCGCTGGTCGCCGGCGTGCTCACGGACCGGCTGGGGCGGCGGCCCACGCTGATGGCGGCGCAGGCGTCGACCGCGTTCTCGGTGGCGCTGCTCGGGTTCATGGAGCATCCGGCGGCGATCGCCGCGGTGGCGCTGCTGGTCGGCATGACCTCCAACGCCTCGCGGCCGGCGGTGCAGGCGATGATGGCCGACATCGTCCGCCCGGAGGACCGGGTACGGGCCTTCGCGCTGAACTACTGGGCCATCAACCTCGGCTTCGCCGTCAGCTCGACCGTGGCGGGCTTCGTCGCGGAGTACAGCTACCTGGCCGGGTTCCTCGGCGAGGCGGCCCTGACGCTGGTCTGCGCGGTGCTCGTCTACCTCAAGCTGCCGGAGTCCCGGCCGGAGAAGACGGCGGCGGAGAAGGCGGCCGCCGAGCCGGAGGTCGGCATGGGGACGGTGCTGCGGGACGGCCGGTTCATGGGCGTGGTCGGGCTGTCGTTCCTGATCTCGCTGATCTTCATGCAGGGCTCGTTCGGGCTGCCGCTGGCGATGGGCGCGGCCGGGTTCTCCACGGTCGACTACGGGCTGGTCTCCGCCGTGAACGGCGTGCTGATCGTGGTGCTGCAGATCCCGGTCACCCGGTTCATCGAGCACCGCGATCCGCAGAAGCTGCTGGTGATCTCGGCGCTGCTGGCCGGGTACGGGTTCGGGCTGACGGCCTTCGGCGGCTCGGTGTGGAGCCTGGCGCTGACCGTCTGCGTGTGGACGCTGGCCGAGATCGTCAACTCCCCGACCCAGATGGGCCTGGTCGCACGGCTCTCCCCGACGCACGGGCGCGGCCGCTACCAGGGCATGTACACGATGTCGTGGGCGGTGGCCTCGCTGATCGCACCGCTGATGGCGGGCTTCGCGATCGAGCACTTCGGCGCGGGCTGGCTGTGGGGGGCGACGGCGGTGCTGGGGACGGTGGCCGCGGCGGGCTACTGGCTGCTGATGCGGGGGCTGCCGCAGGCCGGGGCGGTCCCGGTGGTCCCGGTGGAGCCGGTCGTGGAGGTCGTGGAGGTCGTGGCTCCGGCCAAGGCCACGGATCCGGTGGCTCCGGCCGCCTGACCCGGCTCCGGCCGTCCGGCCCTCCTACTCCGGCTGCGCCGCCGTCCCCGACGGCTGTGTCAGGTTCTTGAAGGCGTCCAGGTTGCGCGTGGACTCGCCCCGCGAGACCCGCCACTCGTACTCCCGCCGGATCGCGCTCGCGAAACCCAGCTCCAGCAGGGTGTTGAAGGCCCCGTCCGCGGCCTCCAGGACCGTGCCGAGCAGCCGGTCGAGGTCGTCGGGGGTGATCACCGACAGGGGGAGGCGGGCCGTCAGGTAGACGTCGCCGAGCGCGTCCACCGCGTAGGCCATGCCGTAGAGCTTGAGGTTGCGCTCCAGCAGCCACCGGTGGACGCCGGCCTCGTTCTCGTCCGGGTGGCGGATCACGAAGGCGTTGACCGACAGGGAGTGCTTCCCGGCCTTGAGCGAGCAGGTGGTGCTCAGCTTGCGGGTGCCGGGGAGCTGGACCACGTACGAGCCCGGCGCCGGGCTCTCCCAGCTCAGTTCCGCGCCGGTCAGCGTCGCTTCGATGATCGCCGCGGGGTCGGTGGGGTCAGCGTCAGCCATGGTGGGAGCGTACGTGACGGCGGTGATCGTGCATCGCCCCCGTGTACACGTCCGCGGTGCCGCTCGCGGCGGTGTCCCAGCCGAAGAACTGCGCGTGCCGCGCGGCCGCCGCGCCCATCCGGTCCGACAGCTCCGGCTCGTCCACGAAGCGCCGTAGCTGGCGGGCGTAGTCCACCGGATCGTGGCCGGGTACGAGGATGCCCGTCACCCCGTCGTTGACGGCGACGGGCAGCCCGCCGACGGCCGCGGCGAGCACTGGTGTGCCGGTGGCCTGCGCCTCTATGGCGACCAGCCCGAAGGACTCGTTGTACGAGGGCATGACCAGGACGGACGCCGCCCGGAACCAGTCCGCGAGCGCGTCCTGCGCCACCGGCGGGTGGAAGTGCACGAGGTCCGCGATGCCGAGTTTCGCGGCCAGCTTCTGCAGCCCCTCGGGCTTCGCGAGCCCGCTGCCGCTCGGCCCGCCGACGACGGGCACGAACAGCCGGGCGCGCAGCTGCGGCTCCCGGTCGACGAGCTCCGCGACGGCCCGCAGCAGGATGTCGGGGGCCTTGAGCGGCTGGATGCGGCCCGCGAAGAGCGGGATGACGGCGTCCTGCGGCAGCCCGAGGCGGGCGCGGGCGGCGGCGCGGCCGTCGGCGACGGTGAAGCGTTCGAGGTTCACGCCGGGGTGGACGACGGCGACCTTGCCGGGGTCGGCCGCGTAGTGGCGGACGAGCTCGTCGGCTTCCTCGGCGGTGTTCGCGATGAGCCGGTCGGCGGCGTCGACGATCTGCGTCTCGCCGATGACCCGGGCGGCGGGCTCGGGGGTGTCGCCCTCGGCGAGCGCCGCGTTCTTGACCTTGGCCATGGTGTGCATGGCGTGCACGAGCGGGACGCCCCAGCGCTCGGCGGCGAGCCAGCCGACGTGCCCGGAGAGCCAGTAGTGGGAGTGGACCAGGTCGTAGTAGCCGGGGCGGTGACCGGCCCAGGCCTGCATGACCCCGTGGGTGAAGGCGCACAGCTGGGCCGGCAGCTCCTCCTTGGCGAGGCCCTCGTACGGGCCCGCGTCCACGTGCCGTACGAGGACTCCGGGCGCGAGCTCGACCACGGGCGGCAGGCCGCCGGTGGTGGCCCGGGTGAAGATCTCGACCTCGATGTTGATCGCGGCGAGGCGCCGGGCCAGCTCCACGATGTAGACGTTCATCCCGCCGGCGTCGCCGGTGCCGGGCTGGTGCAGCGGTGAGGTGTGCACGCTGAGCATGGCGACGCGGCGCGGCTTGCGGTGGCCGCCGACGGCGGCGGGCAGGCGCAGGCGGGGCGGCTCGTGGCGGGTGCCGGAACGGGCCGCGGCGAAACGGCCGCCGATGCTGCCGCCGATGCGGGACACGTACTGGCTCAAGGGAGCAGTTCCTCTCGCTCGGCGGCATGACGCGGAGAGCGCTGTGGGCGCTCTTCTAGGAGTGCAACCCGAACGGCCGTCCCCCGCATTCCGGGACCGCCGGTTTTCCTGCCCCCGTCCCGGATTTTTATCGCGCGGGAGCGCTCCGCTTACTCTCTGCACATGGCCTCCCGCTCCACCCCTCCCCCTCGTCGCCCCGTCGGCACGGTGACCCGCGGGACGACGAACCCGAACCGCCTGCGCCGCATGGACCGCTGGATCGCGGCGACGCACGGGGCGGCGCTGCGCCGCGCGGACGACCCGGTCGCGGTGGACCTCGGCTACGGGGCCGCGCCCTGGACCGCGGTGGAACTGCTGGCGCGGCTGCGGGAGGCGGCTCCGCGGGTACGGGTGGTCGGCATCGAGATCGAACCGGCCCGGGTGGCGGGCGCCAAGCCGTACGAGCGGGAGGGCCTGAGCTTCCGGCACGGGGGCTTCGAGGTGCCGCTGGACGGCGGGGTCCGGCCGGCGCTGATCCGCGCGGCGAACGTACTGCGCCAGTACGACGAGGAGCAGGTCGAGGCGGTGTGGGAGCGATTGCGTTCCCGGCTGGCTACCGACGGGCTGCTGGTGGAGGGGACCTGCGACGAGATCGGGCGGCGGCACGTATGGGTCGCGCTCGGGCCCGAAGGGGCGCGCACGGTGACCTTCGCGACCCGGCTGGGCTCCCTGGAGCGCCCCTCCGACCTGGCGGAGCGGCTGCCGAAGGCACTGATCCACCGCAACGTGCCGGGCGAGCCGGTGCACGCGTTCCTGCGCGACTTCGACCGGGCGTGGGCGGCGGCGGCCCCGTACGCCTCCTACGGGGCGCGCCAGCGCTGGATCCGGACGGCGCGGGCGCTGTCCGGGGAGTGGCCGCTGGCGGACGGTCCGGTGCGGTGGCGTCAGGGGGAACTCACGGTGCGGTGGGAAGCGTTGAGGCCTTCGGGGTGACTGTTGGGGCCTTCGGGGTGACCGGGGCGGCGGATCGGGGCCGGCGGGGCCAGGGGGGTCGCGGGGGCGATCGGGACGCATCGGATGGATATCCACAAGGGTGTTGGAATTCACCGACTCGTGGCACCATCCCGAAGGCAATCACAAGTTACTGACGATTAGTCAAACCGGTGTCTGGGGGGACCATGAGGAAACGACGACGGGGTTCGATCGCCCTCACTCTGCTCTGCGCGATGGCGCTGCTGTCCGCGCCCGGCGCCCTGTCCGGCACCGCGTTCGCCGCGCCGGAGCCCCAGACGGGCAAGTCCCTGGAGCAGGTCCGCAAGGACATAGAGGGGCTCTACCGCGAGGCCGGCACGGCCACGGACGCCTTCAACCTCGCGGAGAGCGAGGCCAAGACGCAGTCCGACAAGATCGTGGAGATCGCCAACCTGGTCGTCGCCGGCCAGGACCGCATCACCGCGCTGAAGGGCCGCGCGGGCGCCGCCGCCCGCGCCCAGTACCGCTCGGGCGGACTGCCGCCCGGCGCGCAGCTGGCCCTGAGCAACGACCCGACGCAGTTCCTGAACGGCAACGACCGGCTGCGCCAGGGCGAGAAGGCCACCTCGGACCTGCTGTCCGAACTGAACCGGACCCAGACCGACTTGCAGCAGTACGCGCGGGACGCGAGCGCACACTGGGAGACCCTGGAGGCCAACCGGGTCAAGCAGGAAGCCGCCAAGAAGCAGGTCGAGGACAAGATCAAGGCGGCGGAGGAGCTCGAGAGCAAGCTGGAGGCCGAACAGAAGGCCCGGATGCTGGAGCTGGAGGCGGAAGCGCAGCGCAAGGCGCAGAACGACTGGCTGTCCACGGGCGCGATGACCGGCTCCACGGGCGCGGCGGCCACCGACGCGGGCAAGCGGGCCGTGCAGTTCGCGGTCGCCCAGATGGGGAAGCCGTACGTGTGGGGCGCGGAGGGACCCGGTTCGTACGACTGCTCCGGGCTGACCTCGCAGGCCTGGCTCGCGGCGGGCAAGGCCATCCCGCGCACCTCGCAGGAGCAGCTGCGGCTGCCGAAGGTCGCGATCAAGGACATGCGGCCGGGCGACCTGATCATCTACTTCGACGACGCGAGCCACGTCGCGATGTACGTCGGGGGCGGCGCGATGGTCCACGCCCCGCGCCCGGGCCGCAACGTCACCATGGCGGGAGCGGGCTCCATGCCGATCAAGGCCGTGGTCAGGCCGGACGCGTAGCGGCGGCGGGCCGCTCGGCGCGGGGGTGGCTTCGCGGTGGCGGCCGGCTCGCTCCGGGCGCCGGCCCTCCGTGGCGGCCGGTTCGCCGTCACGGTCCGCCCGCCGTGACGGTCCGCCCGCCGTGACGGTCCGCCGCCGGTGCGGGCCCGTCTCGCTGGGCGGGATGCCGTACCGCTCCCGACCCCTCCCGCCGTGACGTTCGTCATTCGCCGACACGGACTTTCCCACCTGATAACGGCATATGCCGGAGCCCCGCGCCGGACCCGCCATTCCGCTTCCCTCGTCCCGCGGCTAGGGTCGCCGGACGAGCGAACCCCCGAGGGGGCGGGAAGGAACCGGAGACGATGCCCGTACCCGTACCGCGGCAGAGGGACATCCCGGGCACCGAGAGCGGCCCGGGCGCCATGTCGTCGCTCACCCTGCTGGTGATCGAGGACGACCCCGCCGGCGGCCTCACCGTCCCCGAGATCCTCGACGCCGACGGCCACCGCATCCGGCTGCGCAGCGCCCGCAACCTCACGGAGGCGGCCCGGCTGCTCACCCCCGACGTGAACTGCGTCCTGCTCGACCTCTCGCTCCCGCACGGCCCGGGCGCCGGCACCGGCTCCGGCGACGCCGCCGATCCGTTCGCCGCGCTGCGCCAGGTGCTCCGCATCGCCCCGCGGCACGCCGTGCTCGTGCTCACCTCCGAGGACGACGCGGAGCGCGCCGCGGAGGCCGTACGGGTGGGGGCCCAGGACTTCCTGTTCCGCGACGAGCTCGACGGGCGGCTGCTGAGCCGCGCCATCCGGTACGCGGTGGAGAGAAAACGGGCGGACATCGCCCAGTACAAGCTTGCAGAATCGAAACTGCGGGCCCAGGAGAACGCCCGGCTGGAACGCGGGCTGCTCCCGCACCCGCTCCTGGAGGGCTCCGACCTCCGCTTCGCCGCCCGCTACCGCCCCGGCCGCAGCCGCGCCCTCCTCGGCGGGGACTTCTACGACACGGTCCGCACCCCCGACGGCACCGTCCACGCGATGATCGGGGACGTCTGCGGACACGGCCCCGACGAAGCCGCCCTCGGCGTCGAGCTGCGCATCGCCTGGCGGGCGCTGACCCTGGCCGGGCTGTGCGGCGACGACCTGCTCGCCACCCTCCAGGAGGTCCTCGAAGTCGAGCGCCCCTGCGAGGAGATCTTCGCGACGCTGTGCACGGTGGACATCGCCCCGGACGGACGGCGCGCGGGCCTGTGCCTGGCGGGCCATCCGGCCCCGCTGATCTCCCGGCCGGGCCGCCCCGCGCGACTGCTCCCGTACGAGAACAGCGGCCCGGCACTCGGCCTGCTGCCCCGGGCCCGCTGGCCGCGCCGCCAGGTGGAGCTGGGCGGCACGTGGAGCCTGATGCTCTACACCGACGGCCTGATCGAGGGCAGGATCGGGCAGGGCAAGGAGCGGCTGGGGCAGGACGGCATGGTCGAGATGATCAACCGCCACCTGGCCGACGGGCTGAGCGGCGAAGGCCTGCTCGAAGCATCCGTGACCGAGGCCCGCCGCCTCAACGGCGGGGAGCTGACGGACGACGTCGCCGTCGTCCTGCTCTCGCGCGCCGAGGGCTGACGGCCGGGCGCTCCCCGCCCAGCTGCCCGTAGGCCCGTAGGCCCGTAGGCCCGTAGGCCCGTAGGCCCGTGTCCGGCTAGCGTCCGCCGTTGTAGGGCCCGTACGGCCCGTCGCTGCTGCTGCCGCCGCGCCGGCCGCCACCGCCGCCACCGCCCGAGACCTGCTTGAGCGCGGGACGGACGTCGACGAAGAAGACGATGCTGGCGACCAGTCCGGCGATCTGCAGGAAGAGCATCCCGAGGAAGAAGTCCACGAGCACGGTGATGCCGAGGATGACCAGCCAGAAGGTCTTGGTCTGCTTCCCGGCCGCCCGGTAGGCGTCCTCGCGCGCCGTCAGCGCCAGCACGAAGGCCACCACGGCGAGCCCGAGCATGGCGTACCCGAGCAGCGGAAGCACCGCTCCATCGAACCCGTTCATCAACATCGCCTGACCGCCTTCTCACGCCTCGCTCGCCGGATGCCGCCTGCCTCCACGCTACCGGCAGAGCCTCTTTCCCAAACCACAACGGACCGGACGCCCCGCGGGTGCCCGGTCCGTCACGATGAAATCAGCTCTCGTCGGCCGGCTCCGCGACGGGCTCGGCGGCGGCCTTCTTGGCCGCGGCCTTGCGCGCGGGAGCCTTCTTCGCCGCGGGCTCGGCGGCGGGCTCCGCCACCGGCTCGGAAGCCACCGGCCCGGCGGCTTCCGGCTCCACGACCACGGCGATGTCGACGATCTCCTCGGAGACCTCGCCGCGCCAGGCCCGTACGGCCTGCTCACCGTGCTCGGCGACCTTGTCGTAGGCCTCCTTGGCCTTGACCGCGTACTCGGCGGCCACGCCGACCCCGCGCAGCGCGAGGTCCTGGGCGGTCTCGCCGAGCTTCTTCGCGTCGATCGCGCCGAGCACCTCGGCGACCGTGGCGGTGACCGCCTCCTGCGCCTCCTTGGCCTTCCCCTTGGCCTTCTCCTGCACGGCCTTCGGGTCGGTGTTCTTCACGGCCTCGATGCGCGCGGGGGCCTCGGCGCGCAGCTGCTCGATCAGCCCGGGCACCTTCTTGGCCTGCTGCACGGCGAGGTCGGCGGTGCCGGCGGCGAAGTAGAGGGGGGTCGGGTCGGTGAGGGTCTTCTTCAGGTCATCGGCGATGGCCATGTGGTGGTCCTCCCGGATCACAGTCTCAGTTCGTGCGTACTCGGTTCGTGCGTACTAGTTCGTGCGTACTTCTTCGTGCGTGCTCAGTTCGCAGGGCGCGTCCCGGCATCGCCGTCGCCGGCAGCTTCCGCTCCCGCCTCGGCCTGCGCTTCGCCCTGCGTCTCGTCCTTCGCCTCGGCCTTCGTTTCGGCCTCGGCGGCGTTCTCCTTGCGGAAGGACTCGTAGATCTGGAGCAGCACCTGCTTCTGCTGCTCGCTGATCGACGGATCGGCGAGGATCACGGCCCTCGTCTCCACGGCGTCCCGGTCCCGCTCGTCCAGGATTCCGGCCTGCACGTACAGCGTCTCGGCGGAGATCCGCAGCGCCTTGGCGAGCTGCTGCAGGATGTCCGCGCTCGGCTTGCGCAGCCCGCGCTCGATCTGACTGAGGTACGGATTCGACACCCCCGCCGCATCGGCCAGCTGCCGCAGCGAAAGCTGTGCCTGCCGCCGCTGCTCGCGCAGGTATTCGCCGAGGTTCCCGACGTTGAGCGATGCCATGCCCCGATCCTGCCGCACCGTGCTAACTATTGCAAGCAGCTGCTTGCAATAACTCCCACCCTCAGCAGCCGAAGCGGAGCCCGGGGCGGACCCAGAGGGTCAGGTCGCTGCTGGTGGCGACCGCCAGGGTGAGACCGGAGGGGGAGAAGCCGGCCGCGCGGAGTTCCGAGTATTGGGAGTGGAAGACGTGCCACCACGTCCCTCCCGGCGGCCCCTCGTGGACCCCGCCGTCGGCCGAGAGGATCACGCGGTCGTGGGGCCAGTCGGGACGGACGACGTCCAGGGTCCAGCCGTCCGGTGTGGTGCTGTGCAGGCCGCCGCCGAAGAGCCCGGCGATGTGCACCCGGGCGCCCTCGATCGGGCCGAGCCCGGGGCACGTGAGGTCCGGCGCGGCATCGGGTGTGCTCGTGTCGGGGTCGGGATCCCGGTCGCGGGCGATCTCCTCGCCGGTGACCGCGTCGAAGAGCCCGTGCCCGTCGCCGGACACGACCATGACGAGGTCGTGCCCGCTGCCGGGGTCGACGGCGAAGCCGATGCCGAGCAGACCGCCGATAGGGGTCGTGCGATCCAGCACCGGCCGCCAGGGCCCCGGGGCCTCCATGACGGGCGCCGCGATGTAGCGCTCGCGCAGCTTCTGCTGGTACTCCGTGATCAACTCGCCCCCCTCCTGTCCCCCGCCTTCGCGAGGCCCTGCCATCGCAGGACCGGCTACGGAGCCTTCGCGATGATGACCGTTGCGTAGTACTCCTCCGAGGTCACCGCGCGGACCGTCAGGCCTGCTGCCGTCAGGGCCGAGGCGGTGACCGGGGACTGGCGGGTGCTCGTCTCGATCAGGAGGGTGCCGCCCGGTGCGAGCCAGGGCGGGGCGCCGGCGGCCACCCGGCGGTGCACGTCCAGGCCGTCCGCGCCGCCGTCCAGGGAGACGGGCGGCTCGTGGTCGCGGGCCTCCGCCGGGAGCAGGCCGATCTCCCCGGTCGGGACGTACGGGGCGTTGACCACCAGGACGTCGACCCGGCCCCGGAGCCCGGCGGGCAGGGCCGCGTAGAGGTCGCCCTGCCAGACCCGGCCGCCGTACGGGGCCAGGTTGCGCCGGGCGTAGGCGAGCGCGGCCGGGTCGATGTCCGCCGCGTGCAGTTCGGCCCCCGGCACCTGCGCGGCCACGGCGGCGCCCAGCGCGCCCACCCCGCAGCACAGGTCCACGAGCACCGCGCCGGGCCGGGTCGCCTCCACCGCCTCCCGCGCGAGGAACTCGCTGCGCCGGCGCGGCACGAAGGCCCCCTCGCCGACGGCCATCCGCAGCCCGCAGAACTCCGCCCAGCCGACGACGTGTTCCAGCGGCTCGCCCGCCACCCGCCGGGCCACCAGCCCCTCCAGGTGCCCCGCGTCCTCGGCGGCGGCCGTGAGCAGCTCCGCCTCCTCCTCCGCGAAGACGCAGCCGGCCGCCCGCAGGGTTTCCACCAGTGTTGCCAACTAGCTCAGTCCTCCACGCCTCAGAAGATGTCCGGGCACCACGGCCGGCGCGCCGTGCGGAACACCGCGTCCGCGAGGGCCAGCGCTCCCGGACGCGCCTCCTCGATCGCGCCGAGCGCCGCCAGCCGCACCGCGGACCCGTCGCCCAGGTACAGCGACCCCAGTGTGCCCACGTCCAGGCGCAGGTCGGCCGGCTCCTCCGTGCGTACGCAGTCGCCCGCGCCCGCGTCCAGCCGGTAGCGGCCGCCCGCGGGACCGTTCTTGTCGGTGACCTCCAGGACGAGGACCCCGGGGACGGCGTACGTCCGCGCGCCGAGGGCCCGTACGACGTCCAGCACCCGCACCCACAGCAGGTCGGAGGCGGTCAGCAGCCGGGCGGCGCGGGCGTCGGGCAGCAGCCCGGTGACGATGTCGTCGGGGGCGCGGTAGCCGGTGCGGACCTTCACCACCCAGTCGATGGAGAAGAGGAAGTGCCACAGCGCCCGCTCCGCTTCCGGGGTCACGGCGAGCAACTGCCGTACCTGCACGGTGTTCTGCGGGACCTTGGCGTCGGTCCAGTGGTCGTCGGCGGTGTACCGGACCAGGCCGGCCACCTCGCCCCGCGCGGTCCGGTAGACCGCGTGGAAGGACGGCGTGTACGGGTTGTGGGACAGCGTCTCCGCGCCCGTGGCCACCCTCCACCACCGGGCGTCGCGGCTCACCACGCCCGGGGTCACCGCCCGCAGCCGCTCGTGCAGGACCGGGCCCAGCTCGCGCACCTCGGCCTCGTCCACGAGGTCGATCCTCCCGCCGTCCCCGGGGAGCGCGGCGCGCGGACCGAGGCCCGTGCGCGGCAGGTCGATCTCCCACTCCGCGAGGGAGGTGGCGGGCCCGTACCCGTACCGTCCGTAGATCGGGTACTCGGCGGCGATCAGCGTCGACAGCACGTCACCGCGGGCCTGGGCGGCGGTGAGCTCGGCGGCCATCATCCGGGTCAGCAGGCCCTGCCGGCGGTGCGTGGGCAGCACGGACACGTTCGTGACGGCGGTCGACGGGACGAACCCCCCGCCGGGCACGGTCAGTTCCTGCGGGAAGGAGCGGAAGCCCGCCACGCACCGGCCGGTGTCCGCGTCGAACGCGCCCTGCGTGCGGGTGAAGTCCAGGGCTTCGGCCAGCTGGGCGAGGTCCGCGGCCGTGCCGCGCGCCGCGTTGAGGGACCCGATCCGCTGCGCACGCAGCCATTCGGGAAGTTCGGATGCGGCGATCGGCCGGACGTCAGCACTCATAGCCTCACACGCTAATCGGACCGGCCCGCGCCCGTCGCCCGCATTTCCGCGGGCCCCGCGCCGCCGCCTCCTCAGGCCAGCAGGTCGTCCACCTGGGCCTCGCCCTCCCGGTAGCGCCGGGTGATCTCCGCGCTGCAGCCGTCGGCCGTGCGCTGGAGCTGCTGCCGGCGCCGCGAGACCTGCTGCTCGTAGCGCACCAACTTGCCCATGCCCTCGTGGAGTTCCTCGTCCGTGCGCGCGCCGAGGTCCGACAGCTCCACGTCGGAGAGCATCTCGGCCGCCAGCAGCCGGTACTCCTCCCCGTGCGGGGTGCCGAGCGTGACGTGCCGGGCCGAGGCGCTGCGGCTGGAGGGGGCGTCCGCGAGGATCTCCGAGAGCCGGTCCACCACCGGCGCCTCGGGGTCCGTACGCCGGGCGAGCTCGGCGCGCAGGATGTCGATGCGGCCCTGGAGGATCCGGCGTACGTAGCTCAGGTCGGCCTCGTCGCGCTGCGCGTCGCGGCGCAGTCCGCGCAGCTCCGGCAGGCCGAGCGCGGTGGTCGCCGTCGCCGGGGTGTCCGAGGCCCCGGTCCGCTGGGCGGGCGGTCGCGGCGCCGTGGTCTCGGCGGATGCCGCGGATGCCGCCGGTGCGCCGGGTGCGCCGGAGCCCATGGGTCCGATGGGCGCAGAAGCAGATCCAGAAGCAGAACCAGAAGGCGAAGCAGGTGCAGGTGCAGGTGCGGAGGTACCAGAAGTATTCATGCGTTCGTGTCCGTCCCCTCGACCGGTGCTGGGGGCACCGCCTGCGTGCATCGTGCCACTCCGCATGGTCCCCACGCAGTCCCACTCCACCCGATCGGCCCCGGACGGGTGCAAGCCTGGTACACAGGTGGTATGCGAGCAGTGGTGCAGAGGGTGGACGGCGCGAGCGTCGTGGTGGCCGGCGAAACCGTCGGGGAGATCGTCGGGGAGGGGCTGTGCGTCCTGGTGGGGGTGACCCACGACGACACCCCGGAGAAGGCGGAGCTGCTGGCGCGCAAGCTCTGGTCCGTGCGGATCCTGGAGGCCGAGAAGTCCTGCAGCGACGTGAACGCGCCGCTGCTGGTGATCTCCCAGTTCACCCTCTACGGAGACGCCCGCAAGGGCCGCCGTCCCACATGGAACGCGGCCGCGGGCGGCGCCTTCGCCGAGCCGCTCGTGGACGAGGTCGTGGCGCAGCTGCGGGCGCTGGGTGCGACGGTGGAGACGGGCCGGTTCGGCGCGGACATGCGGGTCTCGCTGACCAACAACGGCCCGTTCACCATCGTCATCGACATCTAGCGCGACCGCTACGGCGTTACGGCGCTACGGCGCTACGGCGCTACGACGACCTCCTGTGCGGCGGCCGTCTTGCCCACCAGCAGCGGGGCGTCCACCGGGACGTTCCGCTTGATCAGCGCGAGCGCGATCGGGCCCAGCTCGTGGTGGCGGACCGAGGTGGTCACGAAGCCCAGCTGGCGGCCCTCCTCCCCGTCCGCGGCGAGCCGTACGGGCGCGCCGTGCGCGGGGAGCAGCACCTCGGAGCCGTCCAGGTGCAGGAAGACCAGCCGGCGCGGGGGCTTCCCCAGGTTGTGGACGCGGGCCACGGTCTCCTGGCCGCGGTAGCAGCCCTTCTGCAGGTGCACGGCGGTGCCGATCCAGCCGAGCTCGTGCGGGATGGTGCGGTGGTCGGTCTCCAGGCCGAGCCGCGGCCGGTGCGCCTCGACGCGCAGGGCCTCGTAGGCGAGCAGTCCGGCGACCGGGCCGTGGGAGCGGGCGAAGGCCTCCAGCCCGTCGCGCGGCAGGAACACGTCGCGGCCGTACGGGGTCTCGCGTACGGCGAGCTCCTTGGGGACCTCGGCGATGGAGCCGGCCGGCAGGTGCACGACGGCGAACTCGGCGGTCCGGTCGGCGACTTCCACCCGGTAGAAGAAGATCATCGACTCCAGGTAGGCGATCAGCGCCTCCTGGGTGCCGGGCTCGACGTGCATCCACATCGTCTCGCCGTCGTCCACGAGGTAGAGCGCGTGCTCGATGTGACCGTTCGCGGAGAGGATCAGCGCCTCGGTGGCCTCGCCGGCCGGGAGCGCGGTGACGTGCTGAGTGATCAGCAGGTGCAGCCAGCTCAGCCGGTCCGAGCCGGTGACGGTGACGACCCCGCGGTGGGAGAGGTCGACGAAGCCGCGTCCGTCGGCGAGTGCGCGCTGTTCGCCGTACAGCTCTCCGTAGTGGGCGGCGACGCCCTCGTCGCGGCCTTCGGCCTGTACGGCGCCGGGGAGATGGAGCAAGGGGCTGCTGGTCATGCCACCAGCGTACGACCCCGCCCCGGGCGGACCTAGGGCGTGTCCGCAGAGGCGCCGTGCCTACGGGGCCTGGTGGTGCTTGGCGGCGCAGTTCTTGCAGCGGCCGAAGATCGCGAAGTGCTTCATGTCGGTCTCGAAGCCGAAGGTGTCGCGGAGCTTGGCGGTGAAGTCGGCGGCGATGTCCACGTCCGCCTCGATGACCTCGGTGCAGTCGCGGCAGACCAGGTGGATGTGGTGGTGCCGGTCGGCGAGGTGGTAGGTGGGGGCTCCGTGCCCGAGGTGGGCGTGCGAGACCAGCTTCAGCTCCTCCAGGAGCTCCAGCGTGCGGTAGACCGTGGAGATGTTGACCCCGGAGGCCGTTCTGCGCACCTCTACGAGGATCTCGTCGGGGGTGGCGTGCTCCAGGGCGTCCACGGCTTCCAGCACGAGCTGGCGCTGCGGGGTCAGGCGGTATCCGCGCTGGCGCAGGTCGCTCTTCCAGTCGCCGCCTTCGGCGGCGGCGAGGTTCTCGGTGCTGTCGGTGGTCACCACCCGGCCAGTGTAGGCCTCGGGTCCGTCCGAGGGGAGCGGGGAGGCGGTGCGGGACCGGGCGGGAAGGCGCCGCGCGCATGCGGGAGCCCCCGGCGGCCGGGGCGGCCGGGGGCTCCTGTGCGCGCTTGGTGCGTCTGCGGCCTCTGCGGTCTGTCCGCGGTGCGACCGCGGTCTCTGCGGTCTGTCCGCAGTGCGTCCGCGGTCTAGCGGAAGAAGGCGATGCCGTCGTCCGGCATGTCCGGAAGGTTGCGCGCCATCTCCGCGACCTCCTCGGGCGTGACGACCTTCTTCAGCTGGGCCGACATGTACGGGCGCAGCTCCACCTCGGGGGTGGCCTTCTCGCCGACCCACATGAGGTCGCTCTTCACGTAGCCGTAGAGCCGCTTGCCGCCGCTGTACGGGCCGGAGGCCGCGGTACGGGCGACCGCGTCGGTGACGACGTCGATCTGCGGCTTCTTGTCGGCGAGCTCGCCGTACCAGACCTCGACGACGCCCTGGTCGCGGACCATGACGATCTCGACCTTGCGGTCCTTGTCGATGCGCCAGTAGCCCGACTCGGACTCCAGCGGCCGCACCTTGTTGCCCTCGGCGTCGAGCACCCAGGTGTGGGAGGTGTACTCCAGGAAGTCCCGGCCGTCGTGGCTGAAGACGACTTCCTGGCCGAAGTTGCACTTCTCCTCACCGGGGAAGTCGAAGACGCCTGCGCCCTCCCAGTTGCCGAGGAGGAAGGCGAGGGGGACGAGACCCGGGTTCAGGTCGGACGGGATCTGGATCATGGATGGCTGCTCAGCTCAGGCGATCTGTGGGAGGGGTTCCGGTATCCGGGGCGGTCTGCGGCAGATCCGAGGGGATCAGCGCTGGCCCTGGTACAGCTTCTTCACGGCCAGTCCGGAGAAGGCGAGGACGCCGACGCAGACCAGGACCAGCAGGGAGGTGAAGACTGCCTCAAGCACGGGGTGCTCCTCGGTGTTCTCAATGGTTTCAAGGTGGCGTTACGGGGCCGGTCCCCAAGCCTACTGGCCTGGGGACCGGGGCACCGTGTGAGGTGGCCCGTACGAGGGGCTCCGGGCTAGCGGAGCAGCTGGTACTGGAGGATCACCGCTTGGTGCAGCGGGACCGTGGGCACGGCGCCCTTGCGGGTCTGGATGACCACGGCCTGGATGTCGCCCGACTGGACGCACCCGAGCCGGCTCTCCTCGTCCCCCGCGGGTTTGGCCTCCTGGTACAGGCTGACGTCGGCCGCGCTGCGCCAGCCGGGGGTGCCGTCGTTCGCGGCTCCGGCCAGCTCGTTCTTCTGCGCGTTCTTGACGTTCCGCCACTCTTCGTCGGCCCCGACGGCCACGGCACCGACCAGCCGCGTGTTGATGGTGCAGCCCTGGAAGGCGTCCACGAAGCCGGGGGCGTGGAAGCGCAGCAGGTAGACGTGCGTGCGCGTGCCGTCCGGAGTCGTCCACGCGCGGCCCGCCACCTGGCGCAGCCCCTCGTTTTCGAGGGTCTCCTTCAGCCTCGCCCGGTCCTCGGCGAGGTACTCCTCCAGGAAGGCGTCGAGGGGGAGCAGCCCGTCCTTGTCCGCCTTGAACCCCGCCTCCGGCACGGCCGTCTCGGGAGCGGGCAGGAGCAGGCTCCCGAGCGTCGCGTAGTGGGTGCCGAGGGGATTGTCGGCGGCCCCGGGCAAGGGTGCGCCGGCCGGCAGCGTCGGGTAGGCGAGCGGCGGGTAGACGAGGCGGCCGTCGGACTGCGTGGAGAGGCCGGGGACGTCGGTGCGCTCGGGCTGGGTGATCCCGTACGCGACTCCCGTGCCGACGGCGCCGAAGACGAGTACGGCGGCGGTCCAGCGCAGCGCAGCGAAGAGCTTGCGGCGGTCCTTGGGCCCGGCGGCGGGCACCGGTTCCGCCGGCGCGGCGAAGGGGATGCCCGGGGCAGCGTCGGCCGGGGCCTCGGGGGCCTCGGGTACGGCTGCGGTGGTGGTCTGCTCGCTCACACGGACTCCCCGGGGGACTTCAGGTGCTTCAACTGGCTCGTGAAGAGTGCGGTCGCGTCCTTGGCCGAGAACGGCTTGGCCCCGTACATCCGGAAGCTCACCAGCACGTCGCCTTCGAGGGACACGCACTCGACGGTGTCGATCTTGTCCTCGGCCTTGAGCTCGTCCTCGCCGAGCGTCTGCTGCGCGCACTTGGCCTCGGGGAAACCGTCCACCTTGGGCGCCTCGCCCTCGTCGCCGGTCAGCTCCAAGAGCTTCTTCCCGAACTCGGAGAAGCCTGCGAGGGCCTTCCCGTCGGCCTGTGTGAGGTGGACCTCGGCGACCCATTGGCGCTTGCCGTCGGCGTAGCTGCGCCCGGCCAGCCCCTTGAGCTTCAGGTCGGTCAGCATCTTGTCCCGCGCGGCGCGGTGGTCACCGGAGAGGCCGGTCTTCGCATCCTTGAAGGTCTGGAGCGCGCGCTCCCCGGAAACGTAGAAGTCGTTCCCCTCCAGGTGGATGTCGGGACCGGGCCCGTACCCGTCGGGGAACGGCAGGAGCTTGGCCGTCAGGTCGTTCACCGGCACGATCGGAAGCGCCGGGGCCGACACCGTGGGCTTCGGGCCCTCCGGCACCCAGTAGCGCGTCGGCGCGCTCCGGTCCGCCTGGTCCATGCGCTCCGACGCCCAGAACCCGCCGCCCGCGAGGACGGCGAGACCCAGCCCGCCCGCGATCAGCGCCACCGCCTTGCGGCCGGGCTTCCGCGGGGGCTTCGGGCCCACGGGCTGCTCGGTGCTCTCGGGCTCGGCGGTCAGGGGCTCGGTGCTCACGGGCTCGGTGCTCACGGGCTCGGTACTCACGGGCTGCTCGGTGCTCACGGGCCGCTCGTTCTCCTCGTTGTGCTGCTGCTCGCTCACAGCCGCTCCCACTGTCGCTTGGTCACCTCGACGAGGTGGCCCTCGTCGACCGTGCCGCGGTTGTTCACGTACTCGATCTCCATGACGATGTCGCCCCGACGGGCAACGACCCTCGCGGACCGTATCGGGAGGTAGCCGGGCTTCTCCTTGCTCTTCGAATAGATCCACATGTGGGCGAAGGGCGCCGGGATCCCGGGGACGTTCTTGCCCCCGTTGCCCGCGTACCCCTCTTCGCCCAGGTAGTAGTGGTCGTTCTGGTACCCGTCCGCCCCTGAGCGGTCGCGGTACTGCAGCAGCCGGACCACGAAGAACTCCTGGTCCTTCTCGGACCACGCCCGGGTGGTGATCCGGCGTACGTCCTGGCCGATCTGGTACCCGAGGCCGCGGTTGGGATGCTCGTAGTACTCCGCGGCGAACTCGTCCGGGGACTCGCCGCCGGACATGTCGAGCTTCGCGCCCGCGGGGGCGTCCATCAGCAGCTTCGTCAGGTCGTCGTCGGTCTTGACCCAGCGGTTGGCGTTGATGGAGCGCAGCGTGGTCGAGTCGTTCGGGGCCACCGGCTTCGGGGCCTCGCCAATCACCTGCGCCAGCGGGGCCAGCGGGGTCGGTTGGCGGTCGTACTGGATCGCGTAGCCGGTGGCCGTGCCCGTCAGGGTGCCGAGGGCTACGGCGGCTGCGATCAGGAGGAGCGTGCGGCGGCCGCGGCGGCGGCCGGGGGTGGGCGGAGTTGCGTCCGCAACGGCG
The DNA here is from genome assembly GCF_042722885.1 of Streptomyces sp. NPDC058401. Taxonomy (NCBI): domain Bacteria; kingdom Bacillati; phylum Actinomycetota; class Actinomycetes; order Kitasatosporales; family Streptomycetaceae; genus Streptomyces; species Streptomyces sp. NPDC058401. The sequence continues at coordinate 16,886 of NZ_JBHXKA010000070.1, read as the reverse complement.
GTCGGGGCCGCGTCCGGAGTGCCCGGTTCCGGGCTACTCTCCCCCTCTTTTCGCTGCTCAGGGATGGTCTGTTCGTGTTCCAAAGGGAGTCCCCCCACAGGACTGGAGTCGCGGACCGTTCGTCCGCGTACCCACAAGACACCCTGCCGTGGGGAGATGTTGTGGTCACCCTTATTACATTTTTATATCGGCTGGTTTCAATCCTCGTGACGCCGTTTTCCATCCAGTTCGTCCCACCACTCGTCGGACTTCGCGTCACCCGAGGGGTCGTCCCACCAGCGGTCGTCGGGGCCGCGCCGGTTCGCGACCATCGCGGCGACCGGGGGGATGACCATGGCGACCACGCACAGCGCCACGGCGGCCTCGACGGACCACAGGCGCACGAAGGACCAGGCGGAGACGAAGAGGAACAGGCATCCGCCCATGAGCAGGAAATAGGCGCGCCGGCGCCGGGCGTACATGTCTCCAGGGTAGAGCCGGCGCCCGCTCCCGGGGAGGCCCGGGACGACACGAAGGGCCGCACCCCGATCCGATGGCGTCCAACCCCCGGGGGTGCGGCCCTTCGGCCGGTCATACGGTCATACGTTCACACAGGTGCGGTGCTCAGACCGCGATCGCCACGTCCGTGACGCCGCCGGACTCGACGACGACCACGGCGCGGTCCGCCTGGGCGCCACCGGGCACCAGGGCGCGCAGCGTCCAGGAGCCCTCGGCCGCGTAGAAGCGGAACTGGCCGGTGGCCGAGGTCGGGACCTCGGCGGTGAACTCGCCGGTCGAGTCCAGCAGGCGGACGTAGCCGCTGATGGGCTCGCCGTCCTTGGTGACCTGGCCCTGGATGGCCGTCTCACCGGGCTTCAGCGTGGCGAGGTCGGGCCCGCCGATCTGTGCTCCACACATGTTCTCTGTCCTGTCCTAGAGAGGTACGACTACCGGGGCGTCGCGTGCCCCGCGTGCTTGCCGGCCTGAACTACTTGTTGGGGCCGAGCTCGATCGGCACGCCGACCAGCGAGCCATATTCGGTCCACGAGCCGTCGTAGTTCTTGACGTTCTCCTGGCCCAGGAGCTCGTGCAGCACGAACCAGGTGAGCGCGGAGCGCTCACCGATGCGGCAGTAGGCGATGGTGTCCTTCGCCAGGTCGACCTGCTCGGCCTGGTAGAGGGCGGTGAGCTCCTCGTCGGACTTGAAGGTGCCGTCGTCGTTGGCGTTCTTCGACCACGGGATGTTGCGGGCGCTCGGGATGTGACCCGGGCGCTGCGACTGCTCCTGCGGGAGGTGCGCCGGCGCGAGCAGCTTGCCCGAGAACTCGTCGGGCGAGCGGACGTCGACCAGGTTCTTGGTGCCGATCGCGGCGACCGCGTCGTCACGGAAGGCGCGGATCGAGGTGTCCTGGGCCTGGGCCTTGTACGCGGTGGCCGGGCGGTTCGGGACCTCGGTGCCGTCGACCAGGTCGCGGGAGTCGAGCTCCCACTTCTTGCGGCCGCCGTCGAGCAGGCGGACGTCCTGGTGGCCGTAGAGCTTGAAGTACCAGTAGGCGTAGGACGCGAACCAGTTGTTGTTGCCGCCGTAGAGGACGACGGTGTCGTCGTTGGAGATGCCCTTGGCGGAGAGGAGCTTCTCGAAGCCCTCCTGGTCCACGAAGTCGCGGCGGACCGGGTCCTGGAGGTCGCTCTTCCAGTCGATCCGGACGGCGTTGGTGATGTGGTTCTTGTCGTACGCGGACGTGTCCTCGTCCACCTCGACGATGACGACGTTCGCGTCGTTCAGGTGGGCCTCGACCCAGTCGGCGTCTACAAGGACGTCGCTGCGGCTCATGGTGTTCTCCTCCGGGGCAGTGTGCGGCGGGGTGGTGCTGGTGGTGCGGGGTGCGTGCGTCCGGGTGCGGCCGCGGAATCCTGTTGCGGGGAGGCTTCAGGAGGGCGGGAGGCAGGGGCGGTCACACGGGAAAGCGGAAGGCCGTCGTCCGGCTATGGAGCGGGATGCGCTCACACGTCACATGGATCGACAGAGCATGGCGGCGACGCGACACAGGTCTACTGCCCGCCGCTTCGTGAGATCCGCCTGCTGATGCTTCATAGCCATGGATCGTAGGGACGAATCGGCCGCCCTGTCACCGCCGTGTCATATTTCGAGACAGGATCGTCCGAATACTGAGATCAGACTCCTTGCCGATCCTCCGGGACGGGGTGTACGGGGGCTCGTACGGCCCTCCCATCTGCGGATCGGACCCGCTCGTCTCACTATCCGGCCAATGCGAGATTGGTACCGCCCAGGGTGAGCTCCAGACCCGCCTGGCCCGAGGTCAGCCCCGTCAGCCGGACCCCCGACGGCAGTCCCTCGTCGATCCGCCGGTCGAAGTCGGTCTTCTTGCGCACCACGGACTCGATCCCGGGGAGGCCCTCACCCGGCACCTCGTCGGCGCGGACCCGGACGATCTTCCCGCCCTTCCCGCCGGGGGCGTCGACCAGCGAGACCGTCGACACCACGCTGCGGCTGAGCGTCCGGCCGAGGAACTCCACGCTCGCGGTGACCTTCAGCTTGCCCGGCGCACCGCCGTAGGCGACCGTCACCCCGGGCTGGGCGGCCGCGGTCAGGTCGGCGTACGAGACCAGGGCCGAGCCCTCGGCGGACCGCGCGGTGCCGCCGCTGTAGTCGCCGTTCAGCTCCACGCCCCGGAAGGCGACCCGCAGCCCGGACAGGTGCGTCGTACGGCCGTCCGGGGTCGCCACGTCGACGCCGGCCACCTTCAGGTCGACCTGGCCGAGGTCGTGCGAGAGCGCCTGGGTCAGGAAGGGGAACCCGTGGATGTCCACGCCCACCCCCGACAGGCCCTGCCGGGCCTGGATCCGCTCAGCCATCCGGTCCTCGGCGTAACCGGCCGCCCAGCGGTCCAGCCCGACGAGCAGACCGCCCAGGACCACTCCGATGATCACAACGACACGCAGGACACGCACGTGCCCACCCCCCAGACGATTGGTACGTCGGGCCAGTGGACCATGTCCGGCCGTGAGGGCGCTGTCAGATGACGGGGCGTGAGCAGGTGTGCGTGAGCAGGTGTGGCGACGCCCGCCCCGGTCTACCGGGACGGGCGCTCGGGAGGGGAAGGCCCGGGCCTCAGCCCACCACCCTGCCGATCAGGTAGACCGCCGGGGCCGCCGCGGCCAGCGGCAGCGCGACACCGGCCGTCATGTGGACGAACTTCGACGGATAGTCGTACGCCGCCACGCGCAGCCCGATCAGCGCGCACACCCCGGCCGCCAGGCCGATCAGCGCCCCGCCCGCGCCCACGGAGGTCAGCCCGCCCACTGCGATGCCCGCACCGGCCGCGGCGGCCAGCGAGACGCCGACCGAGGGCGCGGTGGGCAGCGGGAGCGCCCGGGCGAAGACCGCCACCGCCACGGCGGCGGCGCCCACGGTCGCGGCGGCGGAGTCGGCCGCGAGGTACCCGGCGCAGATGATGGCGAGCGCGGCCGAGGCCACCGAGGCCATCAGCCCGTACATCCGCTCGTCCGGATCGGCGTGGCTGCGCAGCTGGAGCACCAGCGTCAGCAGCACCCAGGCGCCGAGGGTGCCGACGATCGCACCGGGGCCGTACGGCTCCCCCACCGCGAGCACGGCCGCATCGGCGGCGACCGCCCCCGCGAAGGCCAGGGCGATGCCCTGACGGGCCGGCCACATGCCGTTGAGGCGGAACCAGCCCGCCGCGGTGAGGCCCTGGAGGGCGATCAGGGGCGCGAGCAGCGCGTACTCGCTCACCGCCGCGGCGGCCGCGAGGACCAGCCCGAGGACGGCCGTCAGTATGGCCGCCTGCGGACCCGGATCGATGATCGGCGAGCGGCCTTCGGCGCGGGCCTGGGCCGGGTCCACGGCGCGCAGCGTGTTGCCGGCGAGCGTGGGCGGCGACCAGGCGGGCTCCTCCTCGGCGGCCCCGCCGGCCACCGGGTCGGCGGGCGCCCCGCCGGGGACCTCGGCCGCCTGCTGCGGGAGGTACGGGGCCTGCTCCGCGACCCACTCCTGGCCGGGAGCCGGAGCGGGGACGGGGGCCTGGGCCTGGGGGTGGGCCTGTGCCTGGGCCTGTTCCTGGAAGGGGTCGGCCGGGGCCGGGTAGGCGGCGGCCGGGTACGCCGCATCACCCCACGGCTGCTGCGGCTCGGCCTGCGGGGCCTGCGCCTCCTCGCGGAACCAGTGGTCCGGGGCCGCGGTCTGCGGGTAGGCGGCCGGAGCCGCGTACGGATCCGCGTAGGGGTCCGCGTACGCCTGCTGCTGCCCCCACTCCTGACCGGCGACGGGCGCCTGCGGCTGGGCCTGCGCCTCCGGCTGTCCCAGCCCCTGCCCCTGCCCCTGGCCCTGCGGCTCCTCGCGGAACCAGCCCTCGGGCGCGACCGGGTACTGCGCCGGTACGCCGTCCAGCGGGGCCTGGACCGGCTGGTACGAGGTGTCCCACGTCGGGGACTGCCAGGTCTGGGTCCCGTACGGATCGGGCTGCTGCTCCTGCTGCTGGTCCAGGTACTGCTGCTGCTGTTGCTGCCGCTGCTGTTCCTCGGGCGTGCTCGGTGTAGTCATCGGGCTCCGCTCACCCGCCCGCGAACGGTGGGAGCACCTCCACGGTGCCCCCCTCGGTCAGCTCGACGGAATCGTGCGGGCGCTTGCCCACGGGATCTTCGTTCACGAGGAAGGAGCAGCGCAGCAGGACCCGGGTCAGCTCCCCGGGGTGGCGTTCCCGCACGGCGTCGAGCGCCTCGGCCAGTGTCCGCGCCGAGTACGGCTCCTCCGCCGTCTTGGCCGCGGCCTTCGCCGCCGCCCAGTAGCGGATGGTTCCGGTTGCCACTGCACGCTCCTCTCGTCGGCGCTCTGCCGTCGGCCTCCATCATGACCCCTCCTGCCCCCGATCCCGGCGTGCCTCCGCGCGCCCCGCGTGCGCCCGAGCGGCCCGCACCGGGTCCACCGATCCGGTGAAACCGGCGCATATGCAGGTCCCGGGGGTGGTGGGAACCACAGAAGTGGAACGCTCCGAAGCCTCGGCCCCGCCCGGGCGGGTGGGCTATTCTGCTGCCGAGAGGATCCGGGCAACGTAGCCCCCGGGTCCTTTTGTGCTTTCAGCACGTTGAACGGACCGAGAACAGTGGTATCCATCCGGACCTCAGGGCGCGGGGACCGGCGGACACCAGGCAAGTCGTACGAAGCAGTGCCGCGAAAGTCCTCGACGGGACCGAGGAGGAACCGACGTGATGGACCAGCGAACCGTCGTGCAAGTGCAGGTGCGGGCAGAGGTACAGGCGCACGCACCTGCGCACGCACACCAGCAGTACTTCCGCCCGACCCGGGCAGGTGGTCGAGCATGAGCTCACTCCTGCTCCTGACCAATGCCCTGCAGCCCTCGACCGAGGTCCTGCCGGCCCTCGGCCTGCTGCTCCACAGCGTCCGGGTGGCTCCCGCCGAGGGCCCCGCCCTCGTGGACACCCCGGGCGCCGACGTGATCCTCGTCGACGGCCGCCGCGACCTGCCCCAGGTGCGGTCGCTGTGCCAGCTGCTCCGCTCGACGGGGCCCGGCTGTCCGCTGATCCTCGTCGTCACCGAGGGCGGCCTCGCGGCCGTCACCGCCGACTGGGGCATCGACGACGTCCTCCTCGACACCGCGGGACCGGCCGAGGTCGAAGCGCGGCTGCGCCTCGCCACGGGCCGCCAGCAGCTCGGCTCGGACGACTCCCCCATGGAGATCCGCAACGGAGACCTGTCGGTCGACGAGGCGACGTACTCGGCGAAGCTGAAGGGCCGGGTCCTGGACCTGACCTTCAAGGAGTTCGAGCTCTTGAAGTACCTCGCCCAGCACCCGGGCCGGGTCTTCACCCGTGCGCAGCTCCTCCAGGAGGTGTGGGGCTACGACTACTTCGGCGGCACCCGCACCGTCGACGTGCACGTACGGCGTCTGCGCGCGAAACTCGGGCCCGAGCACGAGTCGCTGATCGGTACCGTCCGCAACGTCGGGTACCGCTTCGTCACGCCGGAGAAGGTGGAACGGGCGGCGGCGGAAGCGGCCGCGCAGGCGGCCACGAAGGCGGCGGCCGAAGCCTCCGCGCGGGCCGCGGCGGCACTCACCCGGATGGACTAGGGGGTCCGCGGGAATGACCTCCTCCGGACGCCCTGCCCAGAGGTAGGTCACCCCGCGTAGACTTCCGCGCGTGGCCAAGGTGACGCGGGATGACGTGGCACGACTTGCGGGTACTTCTACCGCCGTCGTGAGCTACGTCATCAACAACGGACCCAGGCCGGTTGCCCCGGCCACGCGCGAGCGTGTCCTCGCCGCGATCAAGGACCTGGGCTACCGCCCGGACCGGGTCGCCCAGGCGATGGCCTCACGGCGCACCGACCTCATAGGCATGATCGTCCCCGACGCGCGCCAGCCGTTCTTCGCGGAGATGGCGCACGCGGTCGAGCAGGCCGCCGCCGAGCGCGGAAAGATGGTGCTCGTCGGGAACTCCGACTACCGCACCGAGCGCGAGGTCCACTACCTGCGGGCCTTCCTCGGCATGCGGGTCTCCGGACTCATCCTGGTCAGCCAGGGCATGAGCGAGCAGGCCGCCAGCGAGATCGAGGCCTGGGACGCCCGGGTCGTCCTCCTCCACGAACGCCCCGAGGCCATCGACGACGTCGCGGTCGTCACCGACGACATCGGCGGCGCCCAGCTCGCCACCCGCCACCTCCTGGAACACGGGCACGAGTACGTCGCCTGCATCGGCGGCATCGAGAACACCCCGTCCGTGGGCGACCCGGTGGCCGACCACGTCGAGGGCTGGCGCCGGGCCATGCAGGAATCCGGCCGCTCCACCGAGGGCCGGATCATCGAAGCCCCGTACAACCGCTACGACGCGTACAAGGTCGCCCTGGAGGTCCTGGCCAAGCCCGACCGGCCGACCGCGATCTTCTGCGCCACGGACGACCAGGCGATCGGCGTGCTGCGGGCCGCGCGCGAGCTCCGCATCGACGTCCCCGAGCAGCTCGCGGTCGCCGGCTTCGACGACGTCAAGGAGGCGGCCCTCACGGACCCGCCCCTCACCACCGTCGCCTCGGACCGCCCCGCGATGGCCCGCGCGGCGGTGGACCTCGTCCTCGACGACGCCCTGCGGGTGGCGGGCTCCCGCCGCGAACGCCTGAAGCAGTTCCCGTCGGCCCTGGTCATCCGCCGCTCCTGCGGCTGCCGCTAGTTCCTTCCTTCTTGACGCGCCGCTCGCACCGCTGCGCGGGCTTCGCGCCGCTGCGCCGGACTCCGTCCGGCGGTGCCCGGTCGGGGCTGCCGCCACCGCCGTCCCGGCGCGGGGTCCGGTGGGCGGGTGCGGCTGGGTCGGCCCTGCGGGGCGAGGTCCCCTACCCGCCCTTCGCCCGTTCCCCGGGCTGCGCCCGGACCCGGTCCTCAAACGCCGGACGGGCTGGTTTTGCCGCTGCGCGGCACAATTCAGCCTCGCCGGCGTTTGAGGCGTGGGGTCTGGGGCGGAGCCCCGTAGGGCACCCCACCCGCTCCCCGGGCCGCCGGGCCCAGCCCGGGCTTATATCGGGCATACACGGTTCTGTCGGGCTTCTCAGGGGGGACTCAGGAAGCTCTCATGATCGGCGGACAGAGTCGTAGTCATGACCGAGAACCTCCGCCGCGAAGGCGAGTACCCCCAGGAAAACCGCCCCCAGCAGCCCGCCCCCTGGGGCGAGGACTGGCAGCGCGGTCGTGACCGGCTCGCCCAGGACGCCGCGGCCGCGTACCCGCCGCCGCCCTCCTACCCCCCGGCCCCGGCCCCGGGCTGGCACGAGGCCCACACTCCCCCGGTCATCCAGGGCGAGACCGTCCCCCAGACCAGCGGCGGCGGCAACGGCGGCGGCGGCTGGGAAACCTGGGGCGAGGCCGCCCCGGCGGCGCCCGCCCCGCAGGGGCAGGGCCACGCCCGTGCCAAGCGTCCGGTCGCCCTCCTCGCCGCCGTGGCCCTCGCGGCCGCCGTCGTCGGCGGCGGAACGGCCGCCGCCGTCCAGCAGATGCTGAACAAGACCAACGGCACCGGCACCGGCGTCAACGGCAGCACCATCTCCCAGTCGAACAACGGCACCGTCACCGGCGTCGCCGAGAACGTCAGCCCCTCCGTCGTCCGCATCGACACCCGCACCGGCTCCGGCCAGGGCACCGGTTCCGGCGTCGTGATCACCGCCGACGGCGAGATCGTCACCAACAACCACGTGATCGACGGCGCGAGCCAGATCCAGGTGACGATGAGCGACGGCAAGAAGTACAACGCGAAGATCGTCGGTACGGACCCGGACAAGGACCTCGCCCTCATCAAGCTGGAGGGCGCGAGCGGCCTCAAGCCCGCGAACCTCGGCAACTCCGACAACCTCAAGGTCGGCGACGAGGTCGTCGCCATCGGCTCCCCCGACCGCCTCACCGGCACGGTCACCAGCGGCATCGTCTCCGCGCTCGACCGTGAGGTGAACGTCCCGAAGTCCGAGCAGAAGCAGCAGTCCCCCGAGGACGGCTTCCCGTTCTCCTACGGCGGCCAGCAGTTCAACGGCAACACCGGCACCGACACCACCTCGTACAAGGCCATCCAGACGGACGCCTCGCTCAACCCCGGCAACTCCGGCGGCGCCCTCGTCAACATGAACGGCGAGATCGTGGGCATGCCCTCCGCGATCTACTCCCCCTCCAGCGGCAGCGGCTCCGCGGGCAGCGTCGGCCTCGGCTTCGCCATCCCGGTCAACACCATCAAGGCCGACCTCCCCTCGCTCCGCAAGGGCGGCCCCGGCGGTACCGGCAACAGCTCCGGCAACAACACGGGCAACACGGCGAACGGGTTCGGGACCTCCTTCTGAGCCCGACTGCCGGCCGCCCGTGCGAGCCTGGTAGGAGACCGACCACCACCTGGGGGGACCCCGTATGAGCGCCGAAGGCGACCAGCAGCGCATCCTCGTCGTCGACGACGAACCGGCCGTACGCGAGGCCCTGCGCCGCAGCCTGGCCTTCGAGGGGTACGGCACGCAGACCGCCGTCGACGGGCTCGACGCCCTCGACAAGGCGGACTCGTACGCCCCCGACCTGATCATCCTGGACATCCAGATGCCGCGGATGGACGGTCTGACCGCCGCCCGCCGGCTGCGCGCCGCCGGCAGCACCACGCCGGTCCTGATGCTGACCGCCCGTGACACGGTCGGCGACCGCGTCACCGGCCTCGACGCGGGCGCCGACGACTACCTGGTCAAGCCGTTCGAGCTGGACGAGCTCTTCGCCCGGGTCCGCGCCCTGCTGCGCCGCAGCTCCTACGCCGCCGCCCCCGGGGACGGCGGTCCCGGCGACGCCGACGCGCTGACCTTCGGCGACCTGCGCATGGACCTCGCCACCCGCGAGGTCACCCGCGCCGGGCGCCCGGTGGAGCTGACCCGTACCGAGTTCACCCTGCTGGAGATGTTCCTCGCGCACCCGCGCCAGGTCCTGACCCGCGAGCAGATCCTGAAGACCGTATGGGGCTTCGACTTCGAGCCCAGCTCCAACTCCCTGGACGTGTACGTGATGTACCTGCGCCGCAAGACCGAGGCCGGTGGCGAGCCCCGCCTGGTCCACACCGTACGAGGGGTGGGCTACGTCCTGCGTGCCGCCGGGGCCGGCGACCACCCCGGCGGTCCGGAGTGAGCCCCACCGCCAGATTCCGCGGGCTGCCGCTCCGTTCGCGGCTGGCCCTGCTGGTCACCGTCGCGGTGGCGCTGGCGGTCGCGGCGGTCGCCTGCGTCAGCTGGTTCATGGTCCGCACGCAGCTGAACGACCAGCTGAACAGTTCGCTGCGCTCCACCAACGCGCGGGCGCAGGCGAGTCAGACGCTGAACCAGATCAGGTGCCAGGACAAGGCTCCCGGCACCTTCGAGAACAACCTGAGCGCGCAGGTGCAGATCGTGCTCCCCACGGGCGGCCGCTGCTGGGTGGACGGGAAGGACACCCTCCCGGTCACCGACTACGACCTCGAAGTGGCCAAGGGGCTGCGCGGGGCGATCCTGTACGACGGCAGGACCACGGACGGCACGCCCGTACGCGTCTACACCCAGCCGGTGGAGCTGTCCTCCGGGCCGAACGTGCAGAACGCCGCGATCTCGGTGGCCAAACCCCTCTCGGACGTCACCGAACCGCTGTCCACGCTGGCCTGGGTGCTGCTCTTCGTCTGCGGGGTCGGCGTCCTCGGCGCCGGCGTCGCCGGCCTCTGGGTGGCCCGTACGGGGCTGCGCCCGGTCGACGAGCTGACCGGCGCGGTCGAGCACATCGCCCGCACCGAGGACCTCACCGTCCGCATCCCCGACGAGGGCGACGACGAGATCGCCCGCCTGTCGCGGTCCTTCAACTCCATGACGGCCGCGCTCGCCTCCTCCCAGGAGCGCCAGGCCCAGCTGATCGCGGACGCCGGGCACGAGCTGCGCACCCCGCTCACCTCGCTGCGCACCAACATCGAGCTGCTGGCGCGCAGCGAGGAGACCGGCCGGGCCATTCCGCCGGAGGACCGCAAGGAGCTGCTGGCCTCGGTCAAGGCCCAGATGACGGAACTGGCCTCGCTGATCGGCGACTTGCAGGAGCTGTCCCGCCCGGACGCGGCCGCCCCCGGCCCGCTCGGCGTGGTGGCCCTGCACGAGATCACCGGCGCGGCGCTGTCCCGGGCCCGACTGCGCGGTCCGGAGCTGGAGTTCGACTCGGACCTGGCGCCCTGGTACGTGCGCGGCGAGGCGGCGGCCCTGGAGCGCGCGGTGGTCAACGTCCTGGACAACGCGGTGAAGTTCAGCCCGCCGGGCGGCTCCGTCACCGTGTCGCTGCGCGCGGGCGAGCTGACCGTACGGGACCGCGGCCCCGGCATCCCGGCCGACGACCTCCCGCACGTCTTCGAGCGCTTCTGGCGCTCCCCGTCCGCCCGGGCCCTGCCCGGCAGCGGCCTCGGCCTGTCCATCGTGGCCCGTACGGTGCAGCGCGCGGGCGGCACCGCCGCCCTGCGCGCCCCGGCGGACGGCGGCCCGGGCACCGAGGCGGTGCTCAGCATCCCGGGCGCCCCGACTCCGCCGCCGGCGCAGACGTCAGTTGTGCCGGATCAGTGAGGCGACCAGACCGGAGCGGGTGTTGGGGAAGTCCATCGGGACGATCCCGAGCCCGGTCCGGCCGGCCAGTTCCGAGCCGTCGACGAAGGCGTGCACCTGGGGGTTGAGCCGGTCGGAGTTCCAGCGGGGCGGCAGGGCCGCGGCCGTGCTGGTGTAGTTCATGAAGAACCTGCCGGGCTGCTGGACGGCCTTGCGGAACTGGTTCTCGATCTTGCCCCGCTTGGCGAAGGGCTCGGCCATGTAGTCGTCCTGGACGTCGAAGACGTTGCCGTCGCCGTACCGCAGGCCGCCGGGCAGACCCCCGTTGTCGGGGAGCAGGAGCACCTTTCCGCGGACCTGCCCGAGGGTGGGCAGCGAGTCGGCGACCTTGAACAGCGGGCTCCAGCCCCGGTTGTTCAGGTAGTCGTCGTAGACGGCGCGGAAGGTGGCGTCGCTCTCCTCGGAGTACTCCTGCTTGAGCCGCATCAGCACGGTCTCGGAGGGGTGCGCGGCGAGGAAGTTCCAGCAGGCCGCGAGGACGTCGCCGAACATCAGGTTCTGGTAGTACGCGCCGTGGTGGATCGCGAACGAGCCGCCGGTCACCCGGCAGCGGACGTCGAGGAAGCGGATCCCGGAGCCGAGCTGGTCGGCGATGGAGGTGTTCTGGCAGGCGACGTAGAGCCCGCCCCTGGTGGCGCCCGAATCGTGGGTGCCGGGGATGGTCATCCGCTGGAGGGCGGTGGAGTCGGCGAGCCCGCTCATCCAGTCCTGGGTGGAGAGTCCCGCGGCGGCGGCCGGCGCCGCACCGAGCCCGGCGACGGCGCCCGCGGCTCCCAGGGCGACCGCCCCGGCGCCCGCCAGGAAGCTGCGCCGGCGCAGCCCCGTAGCCGTACCCGCACCCGTATCCGCGCTCATATCCGTGCCTGCGCCCACGCCCGTGCCCACGCCCATGCCCGCCCCTTTGCCGACCCAGTGGTGGCCCGGATTATGGCGTGCGGAGCCACCCATTACTACCCACGGGTAGGGATCAGTTTTCGAGCAACTCCGCCATCAGGCGCAGCCCTTGGGCGAGGGACCGGCCGTCGGGCGCGTGCTCCGGGTCGGTCAGGCACTGCACCATGACCCCGGTCAGCAGCGCGATGTGCACCGACCCGAGGCTCCGTACGTCCTCCTCCGCGACCTCCTCCAGGGGGAGTCCGCGCAGCTGGGCGGCCACCATGCGCCGGGACCGGCGCTGGCCCTCGGCGAGGATCGCGAGCAGTTCGGGCGAGGACTGAGCGTGGACGAAGGCCTCCACGTTGGCGATCCAGAGCCAGCGCATGTCGCCGAAGTCCCGGATCTTGCGGTCCCAGGTGTCGGCGTACCGCTCCGTGGAGGTGGCCCCCTGGCCGGTGAGGCGCCCGGACCCGGCGGCCCACTCGTCCATGGCGGCGAAGAGGGCGAGGTTCAGCAGGGCCTCGCGCGAGCCGAAGTGGTAGCCGATCGCGGCCATGCTCACCTTCGACGCGGAGGCGATGTCGCGCACGGTCGTGCGCAGGTAGCCCTTCTCCTCCAGGCAGCGGCGCGCTCCGGCCAGCAGGTCCTCGCGATTTCCCATGCCGGGATCGTAGCCGCGCCCCCTGTTGGGCAAGCGCCCAAGACATACGTATTGCGCGCTTGCCCAAATCCTGACAGGCTCGGAGCGGGCACCGCGGAGACCGTCACCGCAGAGACACCGTCACCGCGGGCCACACGTCACCGCAGGACGAACAGGGGAGAGCCGACCCATGCGCCACACACTGACCATCGAAGGCCGCACGCTGTCGTACCTGGACTTCGGCGGCCCCGGCCGCCCCCTGCTCGCCCTGCACGGGGGCATGTCCGAGGGCCTCGCCTTCGCCGGCCTCGCCGAGGCCCTGGGCGAGGACTGGCGGATCATCGCCCCCGACCAGCGCGGCCACGGGGACTCCGACCGGGCCGCCGACTACGGCCGCACCGGCTACGTGTCCGACGCCGTCGCCCTCCTCGACCACCTCGGCCTGGACGCCCCCGTCGCCCTCCTCGGCTACTCCCTCGGCGGGCTCAACGCCGTCCACCTGGCCGCCGCCCACCCCGACCGGATCTCGGTGCTCATCGACACGGAGTCCGCCCTGGAGATCGACCCCGCGGACGGCGCGTGGACGCAGTTCCTGCGGGCCATGCGCTACACCGCGCCCACCCGCGAGGAACTCCTCGCCGCGGCCGGGCCGGTGGGCTCCCAGTTCGTCGCCCAGGCCCTGCGGCCGCTCCCCGACGGGGGCTGGCGGCTGCCGTTCCACCCGCAGGACATGCTCGACTCCGTCGAGGCCTGCCGCGGCGACCACTGGGCCGCCTGGCTCTCCAGCAGCTGCCCTGCGCTGCTGATCCACGGCACCCGCAGCGCCTCGCTCCCGCAGGCACAGGCCGACGCGATGGTCGCCGAGCGGCCCGGGACCTCGTACGCACCACTGGACGGCGAGCACTTCCTGCCGTTCACCGACCCGGAGGGCTTCCACGGCGCCGTCCGGACCTTCCTCGCCGGCCTCTGAGAACGCCGAAGGGGCGGCGGGGCGATTGGCCGGCGCCCCACCCCGTACAGGTGTTTCTTGTCGACCGTGATACGGTGCGCCGCCGGCGGGGCCCGCGGCGCCCCCCCCGGGGCGGGCCCCCACTCCCGGCCTAACCCCCCCCGGGCGGGAACCCCGGCCCCCGCCCGCCCCCCCCCCGCGGCCATCGCCCCCCGCGGCGGGGGGGGCGGGCCGCGGCCCCCCCGCCCCTCCCGGAACAGGTGTTACTTGACGACCGTGATCCGGTCCGCCGCCGGCGGGGCCAGCGGCGCCGCCGCCGAGGAGTGCCCGCTCAGGTAGGCGTTGAAGACGTCCAGGTCGGACGCGCCGACCAGCTTGTTCTTGTGCTCCTTCAGGACGGTGAAACCGTCACCGCCGCCCGCGAGGAACTCGTTCATCGCGACCCGGTAGGTCGCGGCGGGGTCGAGCGGCGCACCGTTCAGCTTCACCGAGTCCACGACGATGCGGTCGGCGCCCGCCTTCGTGGTGTCCAGGGTGTACGAGAAGCCCTTGGAGATCTGCAGGATCTTCGGGTTCGGACCGTTGACCGGGCCGCTGACCTGCTGCTGGAGCATGGTGACCAGCTGGGCGCCGGTCAGGTCGACGACGTTCATCATGTTGGTGAACGGCTGGACCGTGTACGACTCCCCGTACGTCACCACCCCGTCGCCCTCGGCGCCGGCGGCCTTGTAGGCCAGGTCCGCGCGGATGCCGCCCGGGTTCATGACGGCGAGCTGGGCGCCGCCCTTGGCCGCCGGGGCCAGGGCCTCCAGCTGCGCGTCGGCGATCACGTCACCGAGCGGCTTCTCGAACTCCGCCGAGCCGCGGCCGGCGATGTCGGCCGAGATGTAGCCCATGGGACGGTTCGCGATCGGCGCGGCCAGCGCGTTCCAGCGCTGGATGAGCGCGGTCAGGTCCGGGGCCTTGGGCTGGTCCCGGTTGACGAGCTTCTGGACCACCAGCGGCGAGGAGACCGGCGTACGGACGATGTCCTTGGTCCTGCGGTCGTACGTGAGGGTGGTGTCCGTGAACAGCCGGCCGTAGGAGGCGGCCGAGGTGACCGTGCGCGGGTTGCCCGCCGGGTCGGGGATGTTGCACGCGTACGCCTGGTGCGTGTGACCGGTGACCAGGGCGTCGACCTTCGGCGAGACGTTCTTCGCGATGTCGACGATGGCCCCGGAGATGCCGGCGCCCGCGCCCGGGACGTTGCAGTCGTAGTTGTACGCGCCGTTCGCGGGCAGACCGCCCTCGTGGATCAGCGCCACGATCGACTTCACGCCCTGCTTGTTCAGCTCGTTGGCGTACTTGTTGATCGTCTCGACCTCGTCGCCGAACTTGAGGCCCTTGACCCCGTCGGCCGTCACGACGTCCGGCGTGCCCTCCAGGGTGACGCCGATGAAACCGATCTTCACGTCCCCCTTCTTCCAGATGAAGGTGGGGTTCATCATCGGACGCTTCGTCTTCTGGTCCACCACGTTCGCCGCGAGGTACTTGAAGTCGGCGCCGCCGAACTCCTTGCCGTACTCGAAGCAGCCCTCGACCGGGTGGCAGCCGCCGTACTGCATGCGGCGCAGCTCGGTCTTGCCCTCGTCGAACTCGTGGTTCCCGACGCTGCTGACGTCCAGGTCGAGGTCGTTGAGGGCCTCGATGGTCGGCTCGTCGTGGAACAGGCCCGACACCATCGGGCTGGCGCCGATCATGTCGCCGGCGGCGGCGGTGACGGAGTACTTGTGGCCCTTGCGGGCCTCGCGCAGACCGGTGGCGAGGTACTCGACACCGCCCGCGGGTATGGCCTTGGTGGTGCCGTCGGCCTGACGCTCGGTCACCGTGCCCGAGGAGCCCTGCGGGGGCTCCAGCGTGCCGTGCAGGTCGTTGAACGACAGCATCTGCACGTCGACGGTGCGGCCGTGGTCATGGCCACCACCGTTACCACTCGCGGCTCCGGCCGGAAGGGCGGCGGCGACCATCGCCCCGCCCGCCGTGGCGACGGCGAGAGCGGTGAAGGCCAACCGGCGGACTCGGCGGTGCCGTTGTGGCGTCGCTGACATGTGGTCCCCTTTGCGGACAGCGATACATCTTGGGAGGTCTGCCGCAGCCTAGAGTCAACGCGCGTAGCGCGACAGGGGGTACCGGGTATCGAGCTGGTTACACGCAGGAGAAAAGCACCCGCCGACAGGCCCCTGGCAGGGCACTCCGCAGGGCACTCAGCAGGGCACTCGGCAGGGCACTCGGGGCCGCCCGCACGGCTGTCCCCCACCGTGGTCGTAGGCTCGGTTCCATGACTGACGACGCAGCAGTGGTCCTGGAGCCGGGACGGCAGATCCAGACCCTCGACGAACTGACGGACGAACAGGCCGACGCCGTCCTCGCCCTCATCGAGGACGCGGCCCGCACCGACGGCACCACCGCCGTGTCCGAGCAGGGCCGGCTCCAGCTGCGCGGCGGAGCACGGGAGGGGATCCGGCACTTCCTCCTCACCGCCGACGGACGGCTCACCGGATACGGGCAACTGGAGGACACCGACCCGGTGGAGGCCCCCGCCGCCGAGCTCGTCGTCCACCCCGCGCTGCGCGGGCGCGGGCACGGGCGGGCGCTGGGCACCGCCCTGCTGGCCGCCTCCGGCAAGCGGATCCGGGTCTGGGCGCACGGCGGCAAGTCAGCCGCCCGCCACCTCGCGCAGGTGCTCGGCCTGACCCTGTTCCGCGAACTGCGCCAGCTCCGCCGCCCGCTCGGCGAGTCCGCCGGCACAGCCACCGCCCTGCCGGAGGCCGCGCTCCCCGCGGGCGTGACCGTACGCACCTTCGTGCCCGGCTCCGACGACGCCGCCTGGCTGGCCGTCAACGCGGCGGCCTTCGCCCACCACCCCGAGCAGGGCTCGCTCACCCAGCGGGACCTGAACGACCGCATCGCGCAGCCCTGGTTCGACGCCAAGGGCTTCTTCCTCGCGGAGCGCGACGGCGAGCTGATCGGCTTCCACTGGACGAAGGTGCACGCCGAGCAGCAGCTGGGCGAGGTCTACGTGCTCGGGGTGCGCCCCGGCGCACAGGGCGGCGGCCTCGGCAAGGCCCTCACCGCGATCGGCCTGCGCCACCTGGCCGCGGCGGGGCTGCCCACCGCGATGCTCTACGTGGACGCCGACAACCCGGCGGCCCTGGCCGTGTACGAGGGCCTCGGCTTCTCCACCCACGAGGTCGACCTGATGTACCGCACGGAGAGCTGACCGGCGGGCGGCGGCGGCCCCGGCACCT